>DQVD01000255.1 GCA_015661935.1 Desulfocapsa sulfexigens
AATTGCTGTCCTGGGAAAAGAACCAGGTAAGCCAGAATATTGCTGCGCGTGAATATGATTTAAAAGTCGCCAGCCTTGACCTTGAGCGTCTCGTTAAGGGGGATGGCCCTCTACAGCTTGCTCAGTATCAGGAAGAGATGGGAAAGGCAAAAGCTGAGCATGAACGTTACGTATCATTTTACAATGAAATTAAAAAGCTTGATAAGGAAGGATTCAATAACCCCGCCGAGCTTGTTCGTGCTAAAGAAAACGCTGCGACCTATGGGGAAAAATTAGAGGCGGCTCAGCGAAGGTTTGACAGCTACAGAGATTATGTCCTCCCATCTATGGTGGAATCTGCTAAAGCCAAAGTTGAAAACAGTCAGCTTGTCCTTTCACAGAGTAAAAAAGCATCTGTTTTTAAAATTGCCACAGCAAGTGCTGATTTGAATCAGGCCAGGGCACATCTTGCAACGGTTGAAAGTTCTCTTAATCTTGCCAAGGTAGAACTTGCTCATACTGTTATCAAAGCACCATTCTCAGGTATTGCAATTCTTTATAGAGCATTCAGGGATGGTCAGAAACGAAAACCCCGCGAAGGTGATACGGTACTTATGAACCAGGCCATTTTGTATCTTCCAGATATTACTCAGCTCATTGTAAGAACAAAGGTTCGGGAAGTAGACTTGCATAAGGTGAATGTCGGCCAGGAGGCATCTGTTCGCATTGATGCTTATCCCACACTCAGATTTCAGGCAAAAGTTCAGTTCATTGGTGCCTTAGCATCAGGGAAAGAGGCCGGAAGTGGTGGTAAATACTTTCGAGTGATGCTGACTCTTGACGGGCAGGATTTACGACTCAGGCCCGGAATGACAGCCCGGGTTCTTATACAAGCTGATAATGCAGAAGATGTTTTATTACTTCCCGTACAGGCTGTTTTTCAGGATAGTGACGGCAGGCCCTTTTCCTATCTTTTATCGCCATTTTCAACGTCTCCTCAAAAAGTGAGTTTGAGCACTGGCCGTGAAAATGAAATGCAGATTGAGATCCTTTCCGGATTGCAGGAATGAGACCGGGTAAGTCTGGTAGAGCCATCCCGGTAGTCAACTATCAGAAGGAATATATGTCTGTGAGAGCGATTGCACAACTTGATGGAGTGACAAAGAATTATTTACTCGAAGGTGAAACTGTTTCCGTTTTGCGTGGTGTTAATTTTTCTGTTTATCAAAATGAATTCATCGCAATAATGGGTTCCTCCGGTTCCGGGAAATCCACTTTGCTGCATATTTTAGGCTGCCTCGATACAATGTCAGAAGGGACATACGAACTTAATGGTAGAAATGTTAGTGGCCTTGCAGATGAAAAGCTTGCGGCATTGCGATTAGATTATATAGGATTTGTCTTTCAGGATTTTAATCTTCTGCCTCACGCAACAGTATTTGAAAATGTGGCCTTACCTTTTTTATATTCACATACTGATCCAGATCAAAGCAGAATAAAGGTCATGGAAGCACTCGATGCTGTAGGGATCGCGCACCGTATAAAACATCGACCATCTGCACTTTCAGGTGGTGAGAGGCAGCGGGTTGCCATTGCACGAGCCGTAGTCTGCAAGCCGAAACTTATCCTTGCCGATGAACCCACTGGAAATCTTGATTCAGCAACAAGTTCGGAAATTCTAGCTCTTTTTGGTCGACTCCATAAAAATGGAGCCACAATCGTTCTTGTAACACATGACCATGAGGTCGCCAAAACAGCCACCCGCACAATGTTTATGAAAGATGGTCAATTGGCTGGCACTCCATGAGCAGTTTTCTTAACAGATCATATCTGTATGGATTGTACCAGATTGCATCCGGATCATTACTGCGGCACAGATTGCGTTCATCTTTAAGTGTTCTAGGCATTATTTGCGGCGTTGCTGCTGTTTTTGCGACTCTTTCTATTGGTGAGGGGGCAAAACGTGAAGTACTTGCTGGTATTCGTCAGCTTGGTCTTGAAAATATTATTATTCGTCGAGTCCAGATGACAGATAACAGCACAGTTGCAAATATAGGAAGGTTTTCTGAAGGCCTGCAGTTAAAAGATGTGCAACTACTGCGCGGTGCATCCGATGCGATTGTTGATGTTGCATATTTAAAAGAAATCCAGGTTGAACTTTCTGGGCCAGGTCGAGAGTTGACTCCGCAGGTAGTGGCCTGTTCAGCAACTTATTTTAAAGTTTTAGGGCTTAGCGTGTCCCAGGGACGTTTGATGCTTATTCAGGATGAACAACAGAAGAAGTTAATTTGTTTACTTGGTGAAAAGATAGCACAGTCATTGGGGACGAAGGGAAATATCGGAAGACAGATCAGAATTGGAGAACAGCTGTTTTTGATTGCAGGTATTGTGAAAAACAGTCAGTCTTTGCATGGCGGGAAAAAGAGCGGGGTCGCATTAGCACGGGAAGTAGAGCAGATGATTTTTTTACCCTTTGGAACACATCAATATATGAAACAGAGTATGACAGGTGGAAACAAAAATGAACTCGATGAACTGATTGTGAAGATGCATTCTCAAGAAGCTGCTGAAAAACTGGTTCCTCTTATTCAGCGGAGCCTGGATCTCTCCCATCATTCCGTTCGAGATTATCAAATTATTGTGCCTCGTCAACTCATGATGCAGGCCAAAAAGACCCAGAGAATTTTTAATCTGGTTCTCACTGCCATTGGCGGGATTTCTCTGGTGGTTGGTGGTATAGGGATCATGAATGTGTTGCTTGCGACAATATCAGAACGAACGCGGGAAATTGGAATTCGACGTGCTGTTGGCGCAACACGTGAAGATATTGTGGCCCAGTTTTTAGCGGAAGCGCTGCTTCTCACATCCAGCGGAGGGGTTATTGGAGTGCTTGCAGGTTTAGGGTGTTCTCTGTTCATCACACGATTTGTCGATTGGAATGTGGATGTAACTACTATAACTATCCTGTTGCCATTGAT
>DQVD01000278.1 GCA_015661935.1 Desulfocapsa sulfexigens
GGCTTTAAGAGGATTTATAATCTTCGTTATGGTGTGTATGACTGGGCGCGTAAAGGGCATCCTTATAAAACCGGGAAGTGATTTTTTGCCAGGAATCTGAGTAAGGAACGTACACTAACCCTGTCCAGGAAGAAAGGCAGTTTGCTGGATAAGTGCCTTATCAGAAAATTTCTTTGAAATAAACAAGGAATTGTTCTGTAAGGCACTAAATAACCTGACATAAATTTGACCACCATATTGTTCAACGTAATTCCGGCCAGCTCCTAAGGCTTTGCGGAACATGTAGTTTTGCTGCACGTACAAAAGGGGCTTTTTGCTTGTATTGGCGTTTTTTTTCTGTTATTGTATAAATATCATACTATTTGATTTCCATTGGTTTGGCTGATTTGCAATGAAGATAAAAACAGAGATTGTTCAAAATTTTTTTGTTGTCACCTGTGAAGGTCGTCGGCTTGACGCTCCTTTTGCACAGAATTTATTCAACTCCATGCAATCCATTATTCAAAAAGGGCATATGGATATTGTGATTGACCTTTCCAGTGTTGAATTTGTGGATTCCACAGGACTCGGAGCCATTGTTCGTTGTCTGAAAGAGATAAACGGTCGTGGGCGTCTGGTGCTCTGCGGCGTTAATGAGATGGTTCTCAGCCTGCTGAAAATGACTCGTCTGGATGATGTCTTTCTTCAGGCAGCAACACCTGAGGAAGCTTTTAAGAGACTTGCAGGGGCGCAAAAGAAGAAAAAAGCTGTCCAGTCTTCTGTACCGCTTGTAGAATCTGCTTCCACCTCGCCTAAGGTAATAGCTTTTGATGACGATTTACTCTCTTCTTTGAAAATGGAAGACAGTGAAACGGTTCATGAAGTTGACAGCGCTGAAAGAAGGAAGTATCTGCGCATTAATAAAAAGCAGATAGTAAATGAGGATATCATTGTTCACTGTACGAATATCGGTACCGGCAAGCGTTTGATCGCCGTTGTTCTGAATATTTCTCCGGGGGGGCTTCTTCTGGTTTCGCCTTCCAGGCTTACAGTTGGCCATGAATTTATTCTTGAAGGGCGCATTGGAAGAAGTTTTAGATTCAAAGAGCATGCTGTTATTCGAAATTGTCGAGACGGAGAATATGGATTGGAATTTATAAAACCTTCTAAAAAAACCACAGGATTCTTACATCAGCTCACTGGTTCTGCAGTGTTGAGTAATCGGAAGTTAAATCAATAATAATAGACTGTTCTGATGTCTGCAGCAACCAGCGAAATTCCTTCCGGTTCCAGTATTATCTTCCGCATTCCTGCACGTCTCACTGATGTTCGTCTATTGGGTATTTCTGCTCATGCTCTTTTTGCAAATCTTGGTTTTAGCGAAATCGAGATCTATCAGCTTGAACTTGCTGTGACAGAATCTGCTAATAATATTGTCAAACATGCATACCAGTACAAAAAAAATGTGTACATGACTATGAAGTTTGCCACCACGGATGACAGGGTGATTTGTACTTTTGTGGATGAAGGTAAATTTGAAAATTTTCTTAATAATAATGGATTGGGTGAGTTTGCCACAGATACAAACGTACTTCCACCAGATAGCAGAGGAATTTGTATAATCTGTGAAGTGATGGATGAGGTGAGCTATCGAAGATCGGGTGATAAGAATATTTTAAAGCTCGTTAAATACTTTTCCTGATTCTGCTAATCATGCCAGAACTTCCTGAAAAGAAAGCAACTATTCTTATTGTTGATGATAGTGAAACAGTACGAGTTTTAATTGATTCCTTTCTTTGCGAGGGCGGATATCGGACTATTAAGGCTGTGGATGGAAAAGAAGGGCTTGAAATCTGCCTGGCACAGCCTATAGATCTGGTTGTTCTCGATATTTCCATGCCAGTGATGGATGGCTTCTCATTATGTGCCAGGTTGCAGAACAATACACTATTACAATCGATTCCCATCATTATGTCCTCTGCTCATGATGATGTTGAATTCAAAATGCGAGCTTTTGAGCTTGGCGCCGTTGACTATATCACTAAGCCGGTTGGTAAAAGAGAATTATTGGCAAGAATTCAGACCCATCTGACGATTAGCAGGTTAACCGCTTCCCTTCGGAAGGCAAACAGGGAGTTGCGTGTTCAGCAGAAGCAACTGCTGCAAGGCCTGCATGCTGCTGCTGATCTCCAGAAACATCTTCTTCCCAAACGCGTCCCGGATTGTAGGGCACTGCGTTTTTCTTCCTATTTCAAGCCCTGTCAGGAGGTGGGGGGAGATATTTACAATACTCAATGCCTGGATCATGAGCATCTGGCTCTTTATATTCTTGATGTATCCGGTCATGGCTTTCCTGCAGCCATGATGACAGTATTGGCAACTCAGGCACTTAGTGGGGGGGCTGCGATTACAAAAAAGCAAGGGCCGGATGGCAAGGTGGAAAGTGTTACTTCACCGGGTGAGGTTGTTTGGAAGCTGAACAGGGAATTTCCAATAGCCAGGTTCAATTGCTATATGACCATTGTGTATCTTCTGTTTAATACCAAAAAGCATAGTTTTCGTTATTGCTGTGCAGGGCATCCTCCACTTGTTCACCTGACCCGGAATGGTGATATGACTCTTCTTGATACAGGCGGGCCGCCGGCTGGAATGGATGGCACCTGGGAAGAAGGAGAGGGGCGTTTAAACAGTGGAGACCGGCTTTTCTTTTATACGGACGGATTCACTGAGTATACCAATGAAGCTGGAGAATTTTACGGCCAGCAGCGTCTTTTTGATACAATGGTGAGTGGTTGTGAATTGTCGCTACAGGCGGCAACACAGAATATTGTTGGAGCGTTAAAACAGTTCGGAAATCAAATCGATGGTGATGATGATATGACTTTGCTGGCTGTGGAGAAAAAGTAGATTAAATGCCAGGCAAGGCATCACGCAGATCATCCCCACTGGATCATCTCCCAGCCAGATGGAGAACAGAGCCCGATTAAAATCTGCTCCCTGAATCGTTCCTTTGAGGTTTCCTGCAATCGTAACTGTGGTGCCGGAACCAGGTATATAATCAAGGATGATTTCCTCACCTTTATGGACATTTATAAAAAGATCATTGAACTGTTTAATCTGTGGTTCAAGTGCTTGCAATCGCTCCGAGGGAAGGTTTCCCGCAAAATGAGCTACTGGAAAACGCCTACAGTACCAGGTTTACTGCAAACTTTGATGTATGGCGGACGGTTACAAACCACTATTCCAGCCATCAATTAACATATCCTTTCCCACTTCGTCATAGAATATGTGCATTGTCATTCGTTTTCGTCCGGATGTGCCTCATATTTCCAGGGCCTTACTGGACGGGTGTTCCAGATGGAGTTCTGCA
>DQVD01000189.1 GCA_015661935.1 Desulfocapsa sulfexigens
CTGCTCCCATACATCAGCAAATTCCCAAAAAGTTATTCATGGTGGTTTACGCTATCTTCAATCTTTTGACATAAAACGGGTTATTGAGTCCATTCGGGAAAGGCAGCGCTTTTATGCTTTGTTTCCCCATCTTGTACGTCCTCTGCCATGTGTTTTACCTCTTTCGGGATGGGGCACAAGATCCAGGGAAGCCATGGGGATTGCCTTCATTCTATACCGTTTCCTGCAAAAACTGGTTTGTCGAAATGGTTTTAATGCACATCTTGATAAACAACCTCACTTGCTCTCTGTAAGCAAGATGAAAGAAATGTTTCCATCTCTTGATATGAATAAATCACGGGGCGGGGCATATTGGTATGATGGGCTTTGCGTTGAACCGGAACGGGTCGTTATATCATTACTGAAAAGTGCAGCCAGTAAAAATGCAAGTGTGGCTAATTATGCAAAGCTCATTAACATTACTCGGATTGACGATTCAACACTATCGGTGGTGGTTAGAGATCGTTTGACTGGCAAAGATCATACATTTAAAACCAGAAAAATTGCCCTTTGTACCGGTCCATGGCTTAAAGATGATTTTGATTTGCAGCAGATTCCAAACGAGCTTGAACAGCTAAGATTAATTTCAGGTCTGAACATTGTGACAAAGAAATTAACTGATTCTTCAGCTTCAATAGCGCTAAAAAACAAATCGGCAACGCAATCCGGATTGTTGTTTGTACTCCCATGGAAGAACTATTCCATTTCAGGAACCCTTTGGAATGATGGTGGGAAAACGCCACAATTTCTTGAAGATGTAGCAACCACTGCACAACAACTTAACAGTGATGTATATGACTGTTATCCTGTATCTCACAAAGCCCCTCCTGTTTTGAGCCATCATTTTGGTTATGTACCGGGGAGTAACGATAACAGTAAATCTCCATCTGATCGAATTTTGTCTCATTACCTGCTGGTTGATCGTGAGCAGCAAAAATCCGGAGATGTATTACAGGTTGTAGGAGTAAAATTTACCACAGCATTTGATGTGGCCCATAAAGCTCTGGTGAAATTATTCCCACAGCATTCAATTACTAATCGCCTTTCATCAGATACCTTGCCCGTTGGAAGCCCCTCAAACGCAACAGAAGAGTATGTCGAATCACTTTTTAAAAGTATGAGACAAAAATATCTGCAGCAAATATCTCGCTATTATTCTCCATTGTTGGAACAGAGCTTACTCACATTATAGAAGAATATATTTTACCCGCTACACAAGAAGTAGGCCCAGTTATTTCAGATGATGATCTTTTAAAAGCTATGACCAGTTTTTTTATTCACGAAGAAATGGTAGTATCTCTTGTTGATCTGATTCATTATCGTTTCTTCCCAGGATTGGTAGAGCCATTATCTGACCAGAAGTTAAATCTGATTGCCGAAGAAATGGCTCTGATATTGAACTGGACACCCATGAAGTTAAAAAACGAAGTTGAGAAGATTAGAAGGAAAGCCAATTGATGAACAGCTGTCATAGAGTACTATTCTTGCCTGGAGCGCAAAAGATAAAAGAGAATGTGGAGTGAAGAATATGTCTGAAATATTGGTTGTTGGCGGAGCTGGATATATTGGTTCACATATGTGTAAGTATCTCCATGGAAAAGGTTTGCTACCTGTTGTGCTCGACAACTTAAGTCTTGGGCATAAAGAGTCTGTAAAATGGGGACCCTTGTATGAAGGCGAACTTGATGACCCCAAAGTACTGGCTGAAATTTTCAAGAATCATGATATTAAGGCAGTAATGCACTTTGCAGCTTTTTGTTATGTTGGCGAGTCTGTAACCGAGCCTTTAAAGTATTACCAGAATAATATTGCTGCCACCCTTGGATTACTTAGCTCAATGCTTGAGCATGGCGTGAAAAAAATGATTTTTTCATCCAGTTGTGCGACCTATGGTGAACCGGATCGCCTGCCAATAAGTGAAGGTCAGTCTCAGCAGCCCATTAATCCTTATGGGCGTACCAAGCTTATGATGGAACAGATTCTTGATGATCTGGATGCAGCCAATGGTTTAAACTCCGTCTGTCTCAGATATTTTAATGCAGCAGGTGCTGATCCCGAAGGAGAACTTGGCGAAGATCATGATCCTGAAACCCACCTGATTCCCCTTGTGTTGTCTGCAGCCCTGGGGGTTTTAAAGAAACTTACAGTGTTTGGAAAAGACTATCCTACTGCCGATGGAACCTGTGTTAGAGATTATATCCATATCAATGACTTAGCGCAAGCACATCATCTTGCCTTACTTCATTTGCTTGATGGGGGAAAGAGCAAGAAATATAATCTTGGCAATGGCAGCGGTTATTCTATTCTTGATGTGATTCAGACTGCAAGCCGGGTAAGTGGCAGGGAAATAAAGTATAGCTTTGCAGATAGAAGAGCAGGAGATCCTGCAGTACTTGTTGGATCAGCAGAAAAGGCAATTCGAGAACTTGGGTGGAAACCTGAGTTTAACAGCCTTGAAACAATCCTTCAAACAGCCTGGGATTGGCATGTAAACAATCCAGATGGCTTTGGAAGTGGAAAAAGCAAATGAATGTTCTCCTACTAGCACCACAGCCGTTTTTTATTAATCGCGGTACTCCCATTGATGTGTTACTGGTTTTACGCGCATTGTCCGAGCGTGGTGACATGAAAGTTGATGCCATTGTCTACCCGGAAGGAGAGGATGTGACCTTAGCCCATGTGACTTTGTATCGTGTACCAGTTTTTTTTAATAGCAAAGGAACACAGCCCGGTTTTTCATTTAAGAAACTCTGGATAGATTTCTTCATGCTGATATTTACCTGGAAAATGGTGCATCATAATAGATACGATATACTTCATGCTGGTGAGGAAACCGTTTTTATAGCAATGTTGATGAAGTTTATTTATAAAATTCCCTATGTATATGATATTGATTCTTCAAATGCCCAACAGTTGATTGAGAAATATAACTTTTTAAAATTCCTTGCTCCGGTCTTTAATTTCTTTGAGCGACAGGCGATGAGAGGTGCTATTGCAAATGCTCCTGTTTGTCATGCGCTTGCCGAGTTATGTGAAAAAAATGGATCAAATAAGACCATAACCCTTCACGATATTTCTCAGTTGGAAAACCCTGATCTTCCTAAAACAGGTTCTCTGACAAAAGAGATTGGCGTTGAAGGCTTGATTCTTCTCTATTGCGGGAATCTGGAAACCTATCAGGGAGTAGATCTGCTTATTGAAAGTTTTCCTTATGTTACCAGGAAAAATGAAGATCTCCAGCTAGTAATTATTGGTGGAATTTCTAAAGATATCGCCTATTATAAAAAGAAGGCAGCTGATCTTGGTGTGGAAGAAAGAGTACATTTTCTGGGGCCGAAACCTTTTGTAGATCTTGACAAATATCTTGCTGAAGCAGATATTCTTGCTGCTCCAAGAACAAAAGGTGTGAATACTCCCATGAAAATATTTCCGTATATGCATTCCGGAAAACCTGTGATACTCACAAAATTATACACCCATACCCAGATAGTAACATCTAATGAGGCGTATCTTGCAGATGCAAATCCTGAATTATTCGCTTTTGGGATACTTGAACTTGCCGAAAACGAAAAACTTCGGGAAACTCTTGGTAAAAACGGCAAGGCTTTTGTTGAAAAAGATCATGTTTACTCTGCCCATAAACGCCGTGTGGACGAATTGTACGACTGGATAAAAGATAACATTAATAAAAAAACAAAAAGTAAAAAGAAAATAATATGACAAAAACAACAGTACCCCAGGGAAGCAATGTCCTGGTGACTGGAGCTACCGGATATACCGGAATAGTTTTAGTGAGAAGACTGCTCGAGAGTGGTGCAAACGTGCGGGCTATTGCACGGGCAAGTTCAAATCTGACGCCATTTAAAGATATGAACGTGGAGTGGATTCGAGGCGAGATTTTTGATAAAGAGACCATTCAGAAAGCCATGGTGGATATCCAGTATGTGTTTCATGTGGCAGCAGCATTTCGAGAAGCGAAAAGCACTGAACAGGACTATTGGAATGTCCATGTCGGCAGTACACAACTCCTCTGTGAAGAAGCTTTAAAACAACCTGAATTTAAACGTTTTGTGCATGTTTCCACCATGGGGGTACATGGCCATATTGAGAACCCTCCAGGCGATGAAACTTCGATTTTTGCCCCAGGTGATGGGTATCAAAGAACTAAGGCGGAAGCTGATATCTGGATATCTGAATTTGGTCCGAAGAACAATCTTCCATACACCATAATCAGACCATGTGCCATTTATGGCCCAGGAGAACCTCGATTACTGAAACTCTACAAGATGGCGACCAAAGCAGTTTTCCCTATTCTTGGAAAAGGTAAATGTTGGTATCACCTTGTGCATGTAGAAGATCTTGTTGGTGGTATGCTGAAAGCTGCTGTTGAAGAAAAAGCACTGGGTGAAGCGTTTATTATCGGTTCAACCGATCCCATTCAGCTTGAAGATATGGCAGCCATTATTGCTAAAGAGTTCGGTACCAAGCTTCGTGTTCTTCGGCTTCCCATAGGACCTTTCTTTCTTGCTGGAGATCTTTGCGAAATTCTATGTAAACCCTTTAAGATAGAGCCTCCAATTTATAGACGCAGGGTTGCTTTTTATTCCAAAGATAGAAATTTCAGCACAAAAAAAATGCGTGATGTATTGGGATATCAGCCAATTTATGAAAATGAAGCAGGGATAGTGGAATCGGCTAAATGGTATAAAAGTCATGGCTGGCTCTAAGAATATTGCCAAAGATAACCTCAGCAACGAATTACATCAACAATCCGGTGGCGCACTTGCTGCCTATCGTGGCAAAGTTCTTGGGGGCAATGCAGGATTCCTAAAACTCCTGCAATTTGAACTCGCTGCAGTTGTCTGCATGAATCTTGGCGGTGGTCTTGGCTACCTCCTTAGAAAAAAAATACTTTCTTCTTTATTTCAAAATTGTGGAAAAAATCTCATTCTCGGCAAAGGGATAGTTCTTCGAAAACCAGGCCATATCAGGATTGGCGATAATGTGGCCATTGACGATTATGTTATGCTTGATGGTTGCTGTGAAGGGGAGCCTGCCATACGTATTGGAAGCAAGGTGATCATTAGTAAATCTTGTGTTATCCAGGCCAAAACCGGCCCCCTGGACATTGGAGATAACTGTGATATTGGTGCCCATACCATTATTTCAAGTATCAGCAGAATTACTCTTGCGTCTTCAGTGCTGATTGCAGGGAACTGTTATATTGGCGGTGCCAGGTATCACATGGCTGATATGGAAACACCCATCATGGATCAGGGAATTTATTCCCGTGGTCCTGTGTCTATTGGTGAGGGCACATGGATTGGTGCCTCAGCCACAATTCTTGATGGGGTGAGCATCGGTAAAGGTTGTGTTATTGGCGCGGGATCACTGGTGACTAAAGATGTTCCTGATTATGCCATGGCAGTAGGAGTACCGGCGAAGGTTATACGATATCGCAAATAAAACACTTTTATAAACCTTAATGCTTATAGCTATCTGGCTATACAGACCAATTTACAATCCTTA
>DQVD01000434.1 GCA_015661935.1 Desulfocapsa sulfexigens
AGAGTGCAGAATTTACAGCTGGTATCATTTTATCACCAAATTTCTATGTTTACTTGTTGTGATATTTTATGCGAGAATGGTGCCAAAAAATAAATATTAATTATGGACAGTCTGTTTTTGTGAAAAAAAGTATATGATTCCAGTGACTGGTAGATACCTATACGATTTTAAAAATAACGACCTGAGTAGCAAATAGTATTGCAAAAATGCTGCAGCAATTACACTTTTCGTCATTTGTGGTGCTTTGCGAATGAAACTGTTGTTAATGGTGAGCAATCAAATCTGAGAAATGATGTCGGGTGATTTATTTATTTTTTGCTGTGGAGTTATGTGAAAGGAACTGTCGGAAGATATTCTGTAAAAGCCTTGTTTCTTTTGATCTTAACTGGATTCGACCAAAAAACTGTCTGATATTACGCATATAGTAGTTGTGGGTTTTTTCGTGCAGAAAATCAATTTGTTGAAGACTGCTTTCCAGATAGTCATACATATGCTCAACTTCATAGGATGACGCAAGTTTTGGATTCGGGGTGACATCTTTTTGTTCATGAACCACTGCGTGAAATATTTCATAACAATGGATGGCCACAGCCTGAGCAAGATTTAGAGAAGAAAAATCAGCCGTAGGAATGGCAGAACGGAGTTGGCAGTATTTCAGGTCATCATTAGTGAGTCCACGATCTTCTGCTCCAAAGAGAAATGCTATCTGGTTCTCCGCTAACATGGGCATAATATTTTTCATAATTTCCCGTGGGCTGTTGCCCTCGGTTCGATGCCTGCCTTTTCTGGCTGTGGTTCCTATTATTTGAGAAAAAGGTTCTAAAGCATCTCTTAAGTTCTCATGAAATTCCATGGCATCGATGAGGTGTGCGGCATTGTGGGTGGCAAGCTTTACCATCCGTTCATGGTCGGGGTATTCGTTTGCCACAACGATAAGTCGGGTAAGTCCCATATTCCATGCTGCCCGGGCAGCAGATCCGATGTTTTCCGGGTATTTCGGATTTACCAGAACTATGGCTATATTATTCAGAAGTGGATGATTCTCAGGCATGATTTTGTTGGTTTTGGAGGAAAGAAAAAACGGCCATAAAACAGACTATACTGTCTTATGACCGGCAGGGAAGGGGAGCCAAAAAAACTGTTCTTTGTAAGTGGAATTCTGAGTATTACTTGCCCGTTCCGTCTTCAAGAGAAGTCCTGCTTATGTTCTCGTATTCTTTAATCTGTTTATCGGGACTTGCGGGTAATAAACGTTTCAGCAGAGGAACAAAGCCTTTTTCAGATTTCTCAAAAAGACTCTCTGCTTCTTTTAGAGTGATTTGCCAGGCAGGAGCAAAACCAGGTGCTTTTTCAAACATCATATCCAGTGCGGTATGATAAATATAATATTGACGAATCTCTTTTCGTCCGGGTTTTATATTAAGGGTCTGAACAGTAATGCGCAGGTTGTCCCGTTCCTCTTTGAGGGTTTCGATTTCCTTTTTACGGCGTTCGTTTTCTTTGGAATCGATCTCAAGTTTTGTATGCAGATGGGCGCGTAACCTGATAACTTCCCCGGCGAGTTCACGACGACGCAGGTAGCCGCGCACTAAAACAAAGATGCAAAAACAGAGGCCAAGGGCCAGCCCTTGTACAAAGGGGTTTCCAATAAGTGGTTTGAGCCAGCTAGCTACTTCCATGGTTAAGAGCCTCCTGAAAAGTGATTTTAAAAGAGTCTTATGGGAAATTGTTTAAACTATTTTCCCCTCTAACTTTTTATGCGAAAACCACCTCTTAGTCAAGTGTCAAAAAAAATCGCTTCGCCTTACACCTTTTCAGGCTCAATCGGACTGAAATAAATACGATTTCTTCGCAGGTCAACATCAAGAAGACCAACGGTGATCAGGTCACCAAGTTGAAAAGATTTTCCACTGTGTTTCCCTTTGAGACGATGATGTCTCCCGTCGAAAATATAGTAGTCATCTTTCAGTGTTGTAAGTGAAATTCCTCCGCTGACAAAGAGATCCAGCAGTTCAACGAAAATAGCAGAACCGGTAACACCAGATATAACTGCCTGGAATGTTTCTCCGATTTTATTGTGCATATAGCGAACTTTGAGTCTGTCGTTCATCTCACGTTCGGCTGTTACCGCAACCCGTTCCCGGGTGGAGAGGGACGTTCCCATCTCCTTAATGGAGTGTTTATTTTCTTTTTTCTTAGTTTTCACCTTTGCATTACGCTGTAAAAAATGCTGCAAGGTTCTATGGACAGTGAGATCAGCGTAGCGGCGTATTGGTGATGTGAAGTGGGTATAATCTGTTGCGGCCAGCCCAAAATGGCCCACATTTTTTCCATCATATCGTGCCTGCTGCATGGTTCGTAAAAGTAGATTATTGATGACGTACTCTTTAGGCGAGTCTTTAACCAGGTTTAGAACTTGACCAAACCAGTCCGGATCCTGACGAAGGGGAGGCAAATCAAGGCCAAGAGATCGCCCAAACTCTACAAATTCCTGTATTTTATCAGGAGATGGTTTTTCGTGGATGCGATAGAGGCCATCAAGATGATTCTCGGTAAATGTTTCCGCAACCGCTTCGTTTGCAGCAAGCATAAATTCTTCTATCATTTTATGGGCAAAGTTTCTTTCTGTGCGGCTGATGGATGCAATTTTTCCCTGATCGTCAAGCTCCATAAATGGTTCAGGTATCCTAAAGCCAATTGATCCACGCTGCTCACGCAAATGCATAAGTTCTTTAGCCAGCTCGCCTGCCCATTTCAATGGAGTGAGAAATGCTTTGTGCGCGCGTCGGACTTCAGGGTCTTTATCAGTCAGGATCTGTCGAACCGTGGTGTAAGTAAAGCGTTGCGCACTGCGGATGATCGATTTTGAGAAGTTTTTCTTTTTTAGGTGTCCTTGTCTGTCATAATCAAGAATGGCAGTGAAGGCGTATCTGTCTTCGCCCGGTACGAGACTACAGAGACCATTTGAAAGACGTTCCGGCAGCATTGGAATGACGCGGCCGGGAAAATAAATAGATGTTCCACGAAGGTATGCTTCTTTATCAAGCTCACTTCCCGGGCGCACATAATGGCTGACGTCTGCAATGGAGACATAGAGTCGAAATCCATTCCGTGTCTTTTGTACAGCAATGGCATCATCAAAATCTTTGGCTGTCTCACCATCGATTGTTACATGCTGAATATCACGAAGATCAAGCCTTCCTTTGGATGGTTTGATTGTGTCTGATATTGCTTCGGCCTGGGTCATACTTTTGTCATTAAATACGTGTGGCAGAGTGTGTTTTTCTATGACGAGTCGCATCTGAACATCGACTGAATCGGGGTCTCCAAGCACCTCAATAAGTTTTCCGGATTGTTGGAGGGCGTCGTTGCTTTCTCCTTCAATCTTCACAATAACCGCATCACCGTCCTGGAGATTTTCCGGGAGTTTTCCCTGGAGTTTTATGGTGAATGGATACCTGGAATCCTCTGGATATACTACAGCCTGACGCGGCTGAATGGCTACAAAACCAGCAAGTTGTTCCCGGCCTCTTCCGATAATTGAGATTACCTCTGCCTCCG
>DQVD01000151.1 GCA_015661935.1 Desulfocapsa sulfexigens
ATGTATCGGAAAAACAAAGTTTCTGTGTGAATCATTCCCGGAAGTGGATACCAGATGAAAACCGACTATAGTTATTTCAGCCGCAGGCTACTAACTATTCTGGCTTCTGTCCTCTGGTTTCTGTCTTCTTAATGTGCCCGCAGGGCATCATGTCCAACCAACAGCTACCCACTCATTCCATAAGTCCATGTATTGGAAAAATACTGGAAATACCATTGTATCATACGCCTGGCAACTTACCTGTTCCAGAAATCACCCACAGGTTTGTTTGAAGAGGCGATTGCCTGTATTGTTTATGAAACCGGCAAGTGAACCCTGTTTGCACTGGATCTTCGACATAAGGCATGTATGAAATTATCGAGGGCTTGTAATGGGCAACCAGTTGATTTTTAAACAAGTATGAAGGGTGTGACATACGTCACAAAATGCTTAAAAATCAATACATTGCAGAATAAATATGGATATTGGGATTTGCGCGTTGTGTTTTGTAGACAGCTAAGTGTTCAACCACAAGATATGGTATGCTCAAAAACTCAAATCCTTATGTCGTATATCCAGAGTTTGCAAAAAACTTGATTTCCTCTTTTATTGTGTGTATAAGTGTTTCATGAAATACAAGGAAAGACTTGAGGGAGATACAAATAAAAATATGTCTGTCAGGTATGGTGTGCACAGACAAAGATTTTGTCTGTGGCACACTCATCCTAGCTTAAAAATATATGGCTGTATGCTTGGCCGAGCTTTCTTTTTTTTTGGGGAAATAAAGCGCGTGTCAGAATAAAAAGGCCGAAGAATTACTGAATATTCAGTAATCTTCGGCCTTTTTTGCAAAAAAATAAGGAACCGCCAGTTTTAATAATCGCCGGGAACAGCATGACCAGCAAACGATTTGTCCGTGATGAAAAGCAGTGCAGATACATTACAAAAGGGAGATGCTTTTAAGCAGATGGACAGAGCAATCATCATGAATCCTCAAACTCCGGATGGGCGGGTGCTGTTCTCGGCAATGTCCGCGCTCATGTATTCCACAGAAAAGAAACTTCCACTGGTCAAGCAGGGAAAGAAGTTAAAAAATTGAGTTTTGGGTACCGGTCGGAAAAAGATCTTCCTCTTTTTCCCGTTGGTTTTTTGTACCCCCAACATGAAGCCTCGGTCCGGTACCCATTTTTTAACTAATGTAACCGACTTATAAATCAAAATATATAAATGAGGTGTAGGAAAATGTCAAAAAAACCACTGGTTGGAATTCTCATGGGCAGCGACTCTGATCTGCCCGTTATGAAAAAGGCAGCGGCTGTGCTCACTGAAATGGGTGTTGCCTGGGAAATGGACATCAGCTCGGCCCACCGGTTGCCGGACAAAACCGCTGAATATGCACGAAGTGCAAGAGAACGCGGCCTTGAAGCAATCATTGCAGGTGCCGGCATGGCCGCCCATCTGGCTGGAGTTGTCGCCGCCCATACCACTCTGCCAGTGATCGGTGTGCCTCTGGCATCCGGCGCCATGCAGGGAGTGGATGCCCTCCACGCCACGGTGCAGATGCCTCCGGGGATTCCGGTTGCCACCGTGGCCATTGACGGAGGAAAGAACGCTGCCTATCTGGCATGTGAAATTCTCTCGATAAAGTATCCGGAAATGGCAGAGGCCCTTGAAAAATACCGGGAAGAAACCCGCCAGGCTCTGAAGGAAAAATCTGAGCAGCTACGTCAGGGACAACTATAGAAGAATATACAACACAAGTGACTTTGTAGAAAAGTCAAAATCTACACATAAGGAGAAACATTATGTCACGAAAAATGGTAACCATCGACGGAAATCAGGCCTGCACCCATGTAGCCTACAGTACCAGTGAAATCATCACCATCTACCCCATCACTCCGTCCACCTCCATTGCCGCAGAATCTGATGCCAAGTACAGTGCCGGCCAGAAAAACATCTGGGGATCTGTACCCCAGGTCTACCAGATGCAGTCAGAGGCAGGAGTTGCAGGATCCCTGCACGGCTCCCTCACCACCGGCGCTCTCTGTACCACATTTTCAGCTTCACAGGGACTGATGCTGCTGTTGCCGAATATGAACAAAATCGCCGGAGAACTCACCCCCACCGTCTTTCATATCACCGCCCGTGCCCTTGCCTATCAGGGCCTGTCTATCTTTGGCGATCACAGTGATATCATGGCGGCCCGTCAGACCGGCTGGGCCATGTTGGGATCACAGAATGTACAGGAAGCTCAGGACATGGCGCTTATTTCCACCCAGGCCACCCTGAAATCCCGTATCCCCTTTATGCATTTCTTCGATGGTTTTCGTACCTCAAGTGAGATCCAGAAGATTGAGCAGCTCAGCGAAGATGATATGCGGACGATGATTGACGATGATCTGATCATCGAACACCGTAAGCGCGGTCTTTCCCCTGATCGTCCTATGATGCGTGGAACTGCCCAGAATCCCGATGTGTATTTCACAGGAAGAGAGACCATCAATAAGTATTACAAAGCCGTGCCGGCTATTGTCCAGGAGACCATGGATAAGTTTGCAGAACTTACCGGCCGCAGCTATCACCTCTTTGATTATGTTGGTGCAGCCGATGCCGAAAATGTCATTGTGATCATGGCTTCCGGTGCTGAGACTGTGGCTGCCACGGTGGAGCACCTGATCGGACAGGGTAAAAAAGTCGGCATGGTGATTATTCGTCTCTATCGCCCCTTTGACTCTGCTGCTATGATTGCGACACTGCCTGACACTATAAAAAATATTACAGTTCTTGATCGCAGCAAGGATCCGGGCGCTAACGGCGAGCCTCTGTATCAGGACGTGCGTACTGCCGTTGGTGAAGCCCAGGACAGTGGCGTACTTGCCACTGCTCCCGTTATTTTGGGAGGCCGCTACGGTCTTGGCTCCGCTGAATTCACACCCGCCATGGTGAAGGCTGTCTTTGACAACATGGAAGCGGATACAGGCAAAAACCGTTTCTGTGTAGGTCCCAACGATGATGTTGCCTCCACCAGTCTTGATTTTGATCCCGCCTTTGATATTGAAGGCGAAGGCGTGTTCCGGGCCATGTTCTTCGGACTTGGTGCCGACGGTACCGTTGGTGCCAACAAAAATACCATCAAAATCATCGGTACGGAAACAGACAATGCAGCCCAGGGCTATTTTGTCTACGACTCCAAGAAGTCCGGCTCCATTACCACCAGTCATCTCCGTTTCGGCAAAGAGAAGATTCTTGCCCCCTATCTCATCAACAAGGCCAATTTTGTTGCCTGCCATAAATTCACCTTTCTCGACCAGTACGACATGCTGGCAAACCTGGAGGAGGGCGGAACCTTTCTGCTTACCACCGGTTTCAGCAAGGATGAGGTGTGGGATCATATGCCGGCGAGAGTTCAGCAGGATATCATCTCCAAAAAAGTCAACTTCTATGTGATTGATGCCCTTACCCTGGCCACAGCCATCGGCCTTGGTGCACGAATTAACATGATCATGCAGACCGCCTTCTTCCTGATCTCTGACATCATCACCAAAGATGAGGCCATTCAGTCCATCAAGGCCGCCATCAAAAAGACCTATGGCAAGAAGGGTGACAAGGTGGTGACCATGAACTACGACGCAGTAGATGCGGCGGTCAATAATATTGTTGAGGTAACTGTGCCGGATACTGTTAACGGCCACGAGATCCCTGCCACCGTTCCCGATCATGCCCCTGATTTTGTAAAAGAGGTTACAGCAAAAATGATCGAGGGCAAGGGGAACACCATCAAGGTTTCCCAGATGCCTGACGACGGTACCTGGCCTACGGGCACCACCCAGTATGAAAAACGAAACATTGCGGTTCAGGTTCCCCTGTGGGATGCGGAAAGCTGTATCCAGTGCGGTCAGTGTTCCCTCGTCTGCCCCCATGCCTCCATTCGTATGAAGATTGTTAACGAGGATGCACTGGCAGGTGCTCCAGACACCCTGCAGAGTGCCAATGCCATTGGAAAACAGTTCAAGGGACGAAAATTTGTTATCTCAGTCTCCACTGAGGATTGTAACGGCTGCAGCCACTGTTTTTCGGTGTGTCCAGCACGCAAAAAAGATGCAGACGGTAAGAAGACCGAGGATCGGGCCCTTGCCATGCATGACAATAGTGAGGAAATTCGTCTGCGTGAATCCGCCAATTACGCCTTCTTCCTCACCCTGCCGGAACTTGACTTCAATGAGGTCGCACCTGCCACCATCAAAGGCAGCCAGTTGTTGCGCCCCCTCTTTGAGTACCCCGGAGCCTGCGTTGGCTGTGGTGAGACACCATATATCAAACTTGCCACCCAGCTCTTTGGTGATCGGATGATGATTGCCAATGCCACCGGCTGTTCCTCCATTTATGGCGGAAACCTGCCCACCACCCCCTATTGCAAACGGGATGACGGTCGCGGTCCCATATGGTCCAACTCCCTGTTTGAGGATAATGCCGAATTCGGTCTTGGTATGCGTCAAACCGTGAACAATATGGCCGTTCAGGCTGCTGAGCTCCTTGAGGATGCCGTGAGCGCCGGGCTGGTGAAGCAGTCCGAGATGGATGAACTGCTGAACGCTTCCCAGGCCACTCAGATAGAGATTGAGGCTCAACGGGAGCGGGTGGCACTTCTCAAGGAAAAACTTGCAGGAAACAGTTTTTCCAAGGCTCAACAGCTTATCCATGTGGTAGACAATCTGGTGAAGCGTTCGGTGTGGATCTTCGGCGGTGATGGCTGGGCCTATGATATCGGCTACGGCGGCCTGGATCATGTTCTGGCGTCAGGGGAGAATGTCAATGTCCTGATCATGGATACCGAGGTCTATTCCAACACCGGTGGTCAGATGTCCAAGTCCACCCCCAGGGCGGCCACTGCTCAGTTTGCAGCAGGCGGTAAACGTATGCCCAAGAAGGACATTGGAATGATCTTTGCTACCTACGGCAATGTGTATGTGGCAAAGGTGGCCATGGGAGCCAACCCGGCCCAGGTGGTCAAGGCATTTAATGAAGCCGAGGCCTATAACGGCCCGTCCCTTATTATTGCTTACTCCCACTGCATCAACCACGGGATCAATATGGCGCAGGGGCTGGATCAGCAGAAAAAGGCTGTTGATTGCGGTCACTGGCCGCTCTATCGCTACAATCCAATGCTTGAGGATGCTGGCAGGAACCCTCTGGTCATTGACTCCAAGGCCCCGGCATCAGGTTTTGCGGATTACGCCATGAACGAGAACCGCTATCGGGCATTGAAAATCACCAATCCCGACATGTTTGATGAGTTGATGGCCATGGCTCAGAAAGATGTGGACAAGGGTTGGAAATTTCTGGAAGGTCGCTGCAAGGCTCTTGAGCCTGAAGCGTAGAAGCAGGGCATAAAAAAACAGGGTCGGAGGCATCTTTACCTTCGGCTCTGTTGCACTGTTACAAATAAACAATTTAAAAAATCATAATAGATGTAGCAGGAGATATGATGCATAAATTACTGGCCGATGAGCCTGGAAAAAAAGATATTGTTGCTCGGCAACGTGGCCATTGCCCGGGGAGCCCTTGAAGCAGGAGTTGCTGTTGCTGCAGCCTATCCCGGAA
>DQVD01000030.1 GCA_015661935.1 Desulfocapsa sulfexigens
CGGCCATTTCCATCCATTATGATGGCTATATGACGGGGAATATAGGTGGGGTCTAAGGATTGTGGTAAGGCCATGATTTTTTGAATAGCTTACAATAACTTTTAAAGAAAATCTGGTGACTCTTCAGGAGCAACCAATCTACGTCAATTCAAACCTTCTCGAGTATCACTAGTACGCTTCGAAGCGTTCAAATAAACGAATATGGGGCACTCCTAAACAGTTACAGCACGGTGGCATGGCAAAATTTGGACGCCACCTGAATAGTTACAAAATTTGTTAAGAAAAAGCTTCAAATGCGAGGCGTCAAAATAATTAATCCCTGTTATACACTTAAGTACGTCACAGGGATTCATTTTTTCCAACAACAAAGCAGATGAAACTTTTCAACTTAATTAGACTTCCATCATCTCTTTTTCTTTATTTTCAGTGACAGCATCTATTTGTTTCACATAAGTATCAGTCTCTTTCTGGGCATCATCCTGGAGCTTAAAAAGATCATCTTCAGAAATTTCCTTGTCCTTCTTCTGCTTTTTCAGAGTATCGATAGCTTCACGTCGTACATTTCTGATTGCAACTCTAAATTCTTCGGCAACTTTACGAACCTGTTTGACAAGTTCTTTACGACGTTCTTCAGTAAGCTGAGGAATGGTAAGGCGGATAACTTTCCCATCATTTGCAGGAGCAAGACCAAGATTAGAGGCCATAATAGCTTTTTCAATGGCAGGAACCATCTGAGGATCCCAGGGTTGAATAGCAATCATTCTGCTTTCAGGAATTGTCATGGTTGCAACCTGGTTCATGGGCATTGGACTGCCATATGCATCAACGGAAATGCCATCAAGGAGTGATATGGAAGCTCGTCCGGTACGTACTTTTGACAATTCATTCTTGAAAGAATCGACACTTTTTTCCATCTTTTCTGCCATCTCAATTATTACATCACTCATATTCTATTCTCCTCTAGCCTTGATGCATTGTTGGTGAAATAAAAAGTATCTTATTTAGGAACGTACACTAAATAAACTGAACAAATTAATGTCTTTTTTCCCGTCTTCTGCGTTGCTCGTTGGTCACATAACCCGTTATGTTCCCGCCTCGCGCCTTGAATACGAAAAAAAATGTCAATTATTTTTAGTTCAGCTTATTTAGTGCCCGTTCCTGAGTTCTTTTTTGTGTTTCTTGCTATTACGCTGAATAGTTATCTTATGTACTTATAAGTGTACCTATTGGCTCACCGTAAACAACACGGCGAATATTACCTGATTGAGTCATATTAAGCACAAGAATTGGTTTATTATCTTCCTTGGCAAGTACAATTCCAGCAGCATCCATGACACGTAAATCTTTAGTTAGAACTTCATTATAAGTAAGTGTCTCATATTTAACCGCATCATCATGCAGAACAGGATCTTTATCATACACACCATCAACTTTTGTGGCCTTAATAATAATATCGGCACCTATTTCAAGCGCACGAAGCACACCAGCAGAGTCGGTTGTAAAATATGGATTACCAGTACCTGCTGCAAAAATCACAGCACGTCCCTTTTCAAGATGACGGGTTGCACGACGACGGATGTAAGGCTCACAAACAAGACGCATGGGAATTGCTGACATAACACGGGTAACAACACCATCACGCTCAAGAGCGTCCTGTAAAGCAAGTGAATTAATCACAGTTGCAAGCATTCCCATGTTATCAGCTGCTGTCCTATCCATGCCCTGGCTAGCACCCTTTACACCCCGGAAAATGTTACCAGCTCCAATGACAATACCTACTTCCACACCTAGATCTATAATCTCTTTGATTTCAGCAGAAATTTCTCCAAGAACATCGGTGTTGATGCCAAAAGAGTCATCCCCCATAAGGGCTTCACCACTCAGTTTCAACAATATCCTTTTATACTTCAGTTCCATGGCAACTCCTCGCTAAAAATATACAGAAGTTCATATCATTTGTTAGGAACGGGAAATGAAATAACTTCCCCAATTTAGGCGGTCGGATTTAGGTAATATTGGCGCAATCTGGAAAACTGAAAACCGTAGCATAGCTAGCCTATGTGAGGATTTTTCGTTATTCAGATTGAGCCAATAGGGCCTGAAGCCGGGATGTGTAGCGAAGAAAATGCCCTTGGAGTGCATAAATTGGGTTGTTATTTCGTCCCCGTTCCTTAGCCCGTGATGTGAACAAAAGAAAGATCAGGCACCAACCTGAAAACGTGCAATGCGTTTAACAGAGATTGATTCACCCATTTTTCCAATGAGGTCTGTGAGTAGCTCTTGAATGGTGAAATCTGGATCTTTAACAAATTGCTGATCAAGAAGGGAAATTTCCTTGATGAATTTCTCCATTTTTCCACCAACCATTTTTTCAACAATATTTTCAGGTTTTCCAGAATCAAGTGCCTGCTGTACATAAATATCTTTTTCACGGGCGAGAACATCTTCAGGAATTTCGTCATGACTGATAGCAATGGGATTGACTGCGGCAACATGAAGAGCAAGATCACGGGCAAATGCTTTAAAGTCATCGGTCTTTGCAACAAAATCACTCTCACAGGAAAGTTCAACCATGGCGGCAATTTTTCCACCTGCATGGATGTACGTTTCGATGGTGCCTTCACTTGTAGCGCGGCCTGCACGTTTTGCAGCAACGGCAAGGCCTTTCTGACGAAGAAGATCTACGGCCTTTTCCATATCGCCATCAGTCTCACTCAGGGCTTTTTTACAATCCATCATACCTGCACCTGTTTTTTCACGTAGATCCTTTACCATTTTACTTGTAATTTTCATAATATATCTCCTCTTTCCTTAGCCGGTGACAATAATCATACCTGGGAAGGAATATTATTTTACTTTTAGTGCCTTACAGAACGATTTCTTGTTTTTTTCAATGAAATTTTCTGATAAGGCACTTATCCAGTGAACTGCCTTTCTTCCTGAACAGGGTTAGTTATCAACAAAACACCTGTTCAATAGGTTTGTATGCTGTATTCTGAACAAAGAAACG
>DQVD01000266.1 GCA_015661935.1 Desulfocapsa sulfexigens
AATACCAATATGCCTGTAAAACAAACTGGTTTTAAAGAATACCAGATCTCCAATACGCAGATTTTTTCGAGTCACCTTTGTACCGGTTTTGGACTGCAATTTTGTTGTTCTGGGAAGTGTACACCCGAGTTTTGAGCGGAAGGTGATATAAGTAAAGCCGGAACAATCAATACCGCTTTTCCCTAAACCTCCCATCCTATATGGTGTATTCCGCCATTCATCATAGTGTTTCAATATTGTTGTTTTGAGAGTACTGCTATCTTCGAAATTTACAGTACTGGAAGTCTTGATTCCATCAACAACTACCGGTGTGCTATGCTCTTTTGAGGAGCAGGCAGCCATTGTTGATACAATTATGATCAGGAAAACAAACTTTACATATCTCAAGTTCTTTTCACCTATATTAAACAGGCTGATTGGCAGCAACATACTCGATCATCTGATCCGGTGTCACAATTGGCCCAATGGTTGCCTGTAAGGCCGCAAGATCTCTGCGCCAGGTATCAAGCACGTGAAAGAAATCGTCAGTCATGCCTTTTTCTTTGGCAAACTCGACTATTGACATATCTACCCGTGTGATCAGGTTCTCAGTATACAAAGAAAACTGTTTACTATAGAGTTTTTGGTCGTAGTCTTTATCGATTACTTCTTTGAACAGTTTTTTGAGATCCTGATATTTAGGGATACGGCCTATTGGCGTCCAGATTGTCTCCACTTTTGCCTGGTGCATTAATGCCATAATACGCATCCATACTTTGGTATCACGCTTTTCCCCAATAAGACCATCGGCCTCGCCAGGTGGAAGGATGCCACGACCACTTTTGTGCAGCCAGTAGTTGACTTGGAAACCAGATGGCAGATTCTCTGCTGCAATATCGGGGTTCTCACCAAAGGCTTTATAGTGGTTGATATACTGAGCCAAAGGGCCTGGGAAAAAGGCTTCATTGGCAAAGGGACTTCTTTTTTCACTTCCATCAGCACCGATTTCAGTTGCAGTGGTTGCAGATCGGATGATGGCACCATGCACCACGGTATTCATCCAGTTATGAGCCATGACAATGGTGGGCATAGTCGTGTAATCACGGCCGCCAAAGAGAAGACCGCTCAATTTGATACCTTCTGGTTTTTCTGTGGCTGAGTCGTAGTTTTCAAGCATATCGAGCGATATGGTGAAACGTGCATTTTTATGAGAAGCAGGCTTGCCGGATTGTGGCGACCAGTTTCCTTCAAAATTGCGCCCTTTTGCAGGAAGTGCTTCTCCCATCCCGGTCCAGTATGGTTTACCGTCGGCTACAAGAAGGTTGGAGAAGATGACTTCATTGCCTTCACCTGTGAGAATGGACATGGTTTCAGGGTCATCCTTTTCATTCACTCCATCAATAATACCAAACATTCCCTTTTCGGGGTTCACTGCGCGCACTTCGCCGCTTTCCCTATCAATGAAAATCTTGGCAAGATCATCACCAATCAGGTGTGTTCCCGTCATGGCAGTGCCGGTTTTACCGCAGCCCGAAGGATAGGCACCACCGAAATAAACGATTTCATCTTCCATCTCAAATCCTGCGATAAACATGTGTTCATCGAGGCGTTCACCGAAGTAGTTGCGGATATTGTTCATGTTGGCAAATCGGTGATTAATTTTTTTCGGGGCAATGGAGTTTCCGGCATATTGATTATTGCTGCTGTATGAACGAAAACGCTCAACATCCATGTAGATCCGTCTTTCGCCAAGATTTGCAGATACATTTGTGTCCGTGAGTTTACCGGCGCTATGGAAATTGATAAACATATAGCCCTTTGCTGCGACATCCTTGGAAAAAGTGTCTGGATCCATCATCCTGTAAAGCAGGAATTCGCTATGGGTAACGTAGTAGGAATCGGTGATCTGAAGGGTTGGATCGGAAACAGGGCTCCCTATTGGGCCTCTTGAGATGAAAGAAATAATCATCTCTTTATCTTGCATGATGTCTGTTATAATTGTACAGGCTTCAATCACCCCTGTTCGATGCTCAATTTTTTTCTGTAAAGAGCTGATTTCTGTATCGGCATAGGCCAGATATTTGGTATTGGCTGTATCTCTGCCTTGATCATCCGGGCCATCAAAATGATATGTATGATTTTCCTTTGTTAAAGAGAATTCCTCTTTGTTCTCCATGGCTTTTTGACGGACATAAGCAATATCTTCAGAAGATCCAGTGTTAATGAAAATTGTTGCCGGGTTCATGCGGGTGGAGCCATTATAAATAGGTTCTATCACTTCCGGGCTAAGAAACGTTAGTTTCTGACAGTTGTCCTTATCCATCAAACTGGCAAGGTAGGTTTTCATCATCTCAAGGCGTGAAATATCCAGATCCTGGCAATGCGGGGTACGAGTGTTTGTTTTCATGAATGATCCTGTTATGTGTTTATGTAAAGATAATTTGCTGTTTTAAAGTAACAACTTACATGTTCCCAAGTACATATTGAGTAATGGAAACTGCTGCAATATTAGCAGTTTCCGCTATTAGAATTCGCGGCCCGAGGCTTAAAATCTGAACCCCTTGCTTTTGTGCTG
>DQVD01000038.1 GCA_015661935.1 Desulfocapsa sulfexigens
CTCTGACGGCACTGTTGCTATAATGTCCCAGGTATCCTCAACAAGTTGGATCCTCTCGGAAATTGGCATCTTTTTCACATCTTCCATACGAGTAGCACACCCAGATAAACAAAAACAAACAAGTAAAATAACAAGATTTTTCATTTTGAATTATTATTTCCCCCTCTATTTTCTTCACATTTGCTCTGTACCAGTCTATAGAAGATATATTGACGTGAAAATCATCAGTTCGTCCGGTGCATTTTTATCAAGTATGAAGCCCAGCCACCTGTGCTTTCTTTTCACCCTCACAGTGATTTCGGGAAACACGCCCAGAAGGATCCTGACGGTAGTATTTTTTTAAGACCCGATAAAGATCCGGCGTATACTTAATCATTAGCCGCGGCTGATCGAAAAATTGCTCTGTTGCGACGGCGAAAAATTCCGCTTCATGAGTTGCAGCGTAAGCATTGAGAAAAGTTTTCTTTCCCTTTTCAATACGTTTTTTGAGCCGAAAGTATTCATTCGAACATGTTTGAGCCCAGTCATGATATTCAGCCCGGTCTCTCAGTGGTGGTGTGCCGTTAATCGACCCATCCAGCATATCGAGTTTATGGGCGAATTCGTGATAAATAACGTTGTGGCCTGATTTAGGATGGCGGCCTTCACGCAGGGCGGCATCCCATATAATAATTACTGGCCCCCGCTGGACTGCCTGTCCGACGATGGGTTGTGCAGGATCCACTGGAACCATTGTATTTTCAAAGAAACCGAGCTTACGTGGAGGCGGAACAACAGCGGAGGGGTAAACGATAATAGTTTTGACATTTTTGTAGTAGTTGTGAGGTAGGCCCAGAAGAAGTAAACAGGCTTGAGCGGAAATCGTGACGCAGATCTCGTCGGTAAGTTCCAGTCCACCGGCTCCTACCCAGTCTTTTTCAGCGATAAAGACCTGGATCAATGTACGCAGTTGAGCGCGCTCGGCATCTTCTAAAAAACAGTAGTGGCCGACATTACGGCGGATAATATCTTCCCATGATGAGAGGAAAGGAATCCGTGTAAGCTTCTTTCGGCGTCGATTGACAAACCAACGAAACATTGAAATCTCCTGATATTATAATATTTCATCAACTCTAAACAATTATTGTTAAGAACTGAAGATTTATCGAAAATCAGCTAAAAGAAAGATCTTGTTCCAGCCTATGCCATAGGATGGAAGCAACAGTCTGTTCCTTCAGCTACTTGAGTAGCATATCTGAAATTAAAATGCTGACACAGAACGATGAACACTCCCTTAATTTCTCAAACACCAGACTTGACTATAACTCAAATCAAAGGTTGTGACGTATGAGGCGTTGCTTCATATCCCCGAAATCCAGTTCAAAACGGGCCTGGAGTCTTTCCGGTTTTTTGTAGTCACCGGCAAAGGCATCCAGACCTATCTCATGTTTGAACGAATAACCGATCACGTTTCCGCGGTTCGGTACAGGGCATGTGAGGTTACAGGTGAAGCATTCAGCCAGTTCACGGGTCACGCGGGTCAACTCCGAGGCGGAGCCGCTCCAGAGGTTGGAGCAGAGGATGCCGCCTTCAGTGAGGTGGTTTCGGCAGGTCATAAAAAAGTC
The DNA here is from genome assembly GCA_015661935.1 of Desulfocapsa sulfexigens. GTDB lineage: Bacteria > Desulfobacterota > Desulfobulbia > Desulfobulbales > Desulfocapsaceae > Desulfocapsa > Desulfocapsa sulfexigens_A. The sequence continues at coordinate 1,605 of DQVD01000038.1, forward strand.
CCGGTTGTAGATAACGTCGGCGATCCCCAGTTCGTCAAAGGCGTCGAGCAGGATTATATCATAGGGTTCCCCGTCGTCCCGGTTTTCCAGGAACGTAACACCGTCCCGACAGTGTACGGTCACGTTGTCCGTCTCCGGTAGCTTGAAATAGCCACGAGCCAGGTCGATTATCTCCTGGGAATGATCCACTGCGTCTATTCGGCAATCTGGAAGCATCGTGCTGAGATATCGCACCAGTGAACCGGCACCGAGCCCGATGAGCAGGATCCGTTTCGGGTCGGGGAGGAACATGAGGGAGAATATCATGTAGTGTGTATAGGGCAGAAGCAGAAGATGGGGAGCATCAAGTGCCATTTTCGACTGGAGGAACTTATTGTTGAAGTAAAGATAGCGGAAATTTTCCCGATCGAATATCTCCACTAACCTGTCTCCACAGCGGGATCTATGAATGAGTGTCTTGCTGTCTGTTTCCATTTGGCGAATAGGATCATCAGTTCATTAGCTCAGTAATTAAGCTGTCAAGGTCTTCAATGCGTTTCTGATAGCTATGCATAGGGGCGATCCCTATGCTTAAGAGAATTTTCCCAATAGGATTATACGCATAAAAAAAGATTTTCGTACTCTTTTCGACCTCCTCTTGATATACAGTTTCCATCGCTGCAGATCCTTGTAGAGTAGCATTCTGTTGTTTGTTGATATAGTGATAGCATTGGTTTATCGTTGCATTTTTCTTATAAAAATAAAAGCTCATCCTGCGCAGCCACTTGCTGTCAAAGAAGAAGGGAGGTTGTAACACATTTTCTATATTACACACATTTTCTATATCTTTCTCATACTGGAGATTTAGAATAATTTTGGCCATAATAATAAATTCAAGATCCATACTATGAGCTAATGATTTTTCATCATTGTTCAATGATCTGAGCTGTTGCTTAAAACGTGGTCGTAGTTCAGGGTATTGCTCCAAGAGCTGGTTTAAAAAAGAGTAAGATGATCGGAGAGTAGCGACAGCAATCAGCTTGGTTATCAGATCTGTAGGCTGACTGAGGATCATTCGCCAGAACTCGATATCCTCATCCAGTCCATCTGTCATCAATAGTGGGTCCAAAACGATATCTGTCTGTAACAGTTTCTGAGCGTCACGTATCGCCACAAAAGGTGGAAAGGGGCTATTGAAAGAAAAAGATGAAATATAAGCATAGTGTTTATGGGCAATCAACTGTCTGTAGCGCAGCAGCCACAGCTGATTATCTTTAAGTACGCGCTGGATTGTTTGTGGAGCGTCAAGGTACTTCTTAAGGCAATTGGCTTCAGTAAAGTTACAAAGTTCATTGTTACTATCTTCGACAGTGAAATTCCCTGTCAGGGTACTTTCCTCACCAACCTCAGAGAGCCTGATTCTTTCC
>DQVD01000382.1 GCA_015661935.1 Desulfocapsa sulfexigens
AGTACTATGCGGCAGGGAACGAACGAATGAATGAATGAATGAATGAATGAATGAAGGAAGGTGAGGCACTGGTGAATTTTTCACCCTTCTTCGCGGCCGTATTCGTCCTCAAATCGGACAATATCATCCTCACCCAGATAGCTTCCATTCTGGACCTCAATTAGCTCAAGATCTATAACACCAGGGTTCTCCAATCGATGATTCACGCCAGCGGGAATATAAGTTGACTGATTCTCATACAAAAGAAAAACTTCATCCCCATTGGTAATACGCGCAGTACCGGAAACAACCACCCAATGTTCATGACGATGATGGTGCATCTGGAGAGACAGTTTTGATCCAGGGCTCACGGTGATTCGTTTTATCTGGTAGCGTTCATGCTGTTCAAGTACTGTGTAACTCCCCCAGGGCCTATGCACGGTACGATGCAGTTTAAATTCCCCCCTGCTGCTTTTCTTTAATTTGGCGACAATCTTTTTCACATCCTGAGCCCGCGATAAGGGCGCAACCAAAACCGCATCGGAAGTCTCTACAACCAGTGTATCTTCAAGCCCCACAGTGGCCACCAGGGTGTCCTCGGAGCGTATCAGACAATTTTTTGTATCTTCCATGAGCACATCGCCCTGGGTCACATTTCCATTATCATCCTTGAGCGACACCTCCCACAATGCATGCCAGGAACCGATATCACTCCAGTCAAGATCAGCAGCAACAACAGCAGCACAGTCTGTTTTTTCCATGAGCGCATAATCGAGGGAATCACTGGGAGACCTCGTCATTGCACCTTTATCCAGCCTGAAAAATCTTCCATCACGAACTCCAAGCAAAACCGACTCACGCATGCAGGAAAGTATCTCTGGAGCAAATTTTTCCATTTCCGCACGAAAGGTTTTAATGGAAAAAGCAAACATCCCGCTATTCCAAAAATAATTCCCCTGATCAATGTATGATTTTGCGGTATCAAGATCAGGTTTTTCACGGAAAGACCGAACAGAACTTCCTTCACCCTGTTCGATATACCCATATCCTATTTCAGGGTGTTGCGGTTCTATACCAAATGTGACTATCTTCCCTTCTACCGCCAGCTCCACAGCTTTCGCCACTGCTTCCTGAAAAGCATTTTTCCTGAGAATCAGATGGTCTGCAGGAAGGACAAGCAGAATAGTCTCCTCGTCCTGTTCACTGGCACAATACTCCACGGCCCCGCAAACAGCCGGGGCGGTATTGCGGGCAACCGGCTCCAGAAGAATATTGCACTCTTCCCCCAGCCCAAGGCTGTCCACCTGGGCTTGAGTAATAAAACGATGTTCTTCACCTACCACGAGAATCGGTGGCAAAACGTCATCGAGCAGGGAAATTCGGAGCACAGTGGTCTGCAACAAGGAAGTCTCGTCGATGAGCTTCAGCAATTGTTTTGGATACAGCTCACGAGACAGGGGCCATAGGCGGGAACCAGTCCCTCCGGCAAGAATAACAGGTTGAATTTTAGCCATTACTTTCAATGTTCCTTCTTAGGATTTTATAATTTTTAACAATTCTTCGGTTTTTTCACTCAGCAAGTCAGGATTTCCACGGCTTTCAACATTTAATCGCAGCAGTGGTTCAGTATTTGATTTACGTATATTAAAACGATACTCAGGAAAAGACACGGAAAGACCATCTGTATAATCTTTTTTCCCTGCATGAAACTGTTTTTCAATTTTCGCGATCACTGCGTCCGGGTCATCCACAACATTATTAATTTCTCCAGAAACCGGATATGCTCCCCTACAATCAGTGACCAGTGACGAAAGTGTCACCTTCCTACGACTAAGCAGCGAGGCCACAAGCAGCCAGGGAATCATACCCGAATCACAGTAGCCAAAACTTTTAAAATAATGGTGGGCCGACATCTCTCCGCCATAAATCGCATCTTCCTGCCGCATACGTTCTTTAATAAAGGCATGGCCGGTCTGTGTCATGACAGGGGCTCCACCGGCTGCACTTACCAGCTCTTGAGTATTCCAGACAAGACGCGGATCATGAAGAATTTTTTCACCTGGATTTTGACTTAGGAGTTCGAGTGCCAGCAACCCTACAATATAGTAACCTTCAATAAAATTTCCTTTTTCATCCCAAAAAAAACAGCGGTCAAAATCACCATCCCAGGCAATCCCCATATCTGCATTATGATCCCGAACAAGTTTTGCCGTCTCTTCACGTTTTTCGGGGAGCAGAGGATTGGGTACACCATGCGGAAAAGTTCCGTCCGGCTCGTGGAAAGCCTTGATAAAGGTGAACGGGAGCTCTTTTTCGAGTAAATCAACCACGGGTGCTGCAGAACCATTCCCATTATTAACAACCAGTTTTAATGGAGCGAGTTCATCAGGATTAACATATCCGAGAAGGTGTTGAATATATGATTCTTTGTCTGCTGCAAAACTTTCTAGTCCAGGCTTTTCAGATGGCGATGGCAAGCTTCCTGTCACAATTAACTCTGCCATCTTTTTCAAGCCCGATCCTCCGGTAACAGGACGTGCGCCAACAGTTACAAATTTCATTCCATTGTAGTCAGCTGGATTATGGCTTGCAGTTACAATAATGCCACCATCCACACCTTCGTTCTCAAGGCTGAATGCAGCGTGATAAATCTCTTCAGTACCGCACAGCCCAAGGTTAAAAACATCAACACCTGATTTGAGTAACCCCTCAACCAGAGCATGCGTCAACTCGGGACTACTGAGTCTCATATCGTGCCCCACAGCAATTTTTCGTGGCTTAAAAACTGCGGCAAACGCCCGCCCGACATTTCGGGCAAGCTCAGGATTTAGCTCCGAAGGCACTTTACCCCGAATGTCATACGCCTTAAAGCAGGATGGAATCGTTACGCTCATATGGTGATCCAATTTTGAACTATTATTTTCAGATTATATTTATTATAGTAGAGAAAGAAAATAGACTGAAAGTCGACGGCTGAAGGAAAACAGGATTAAAATTCTCTTTTCCTTTAATCTTCCGCCTTCTGCCTTCCAAGCTCAGAACCAACATAACAAAAACAATACCCTTCTTCAACATCACGAATACTATGAA
>DQVD01000145.1 GCA_015661935.1 Desulfocapsa sulfexigens
ACTATCCGCTGGCCTTTCTTGTTTTCTTTGTAGCTTTTGTTCTCACTGCCATCTGGATTCTTCCGAAAATCTGGGCTGGAGTGAAAATAGTTTTTCAAACGGTTGTTGGCTTCTTTTCAGGAAAAACACCTCAGGCACCAAAGCCTCCCGAAACCGTAACTATTCCAAAAGAATTGCCTTTTCCTTAGGACTTGGTTCCCACGCGGGAGCATGGGAACCAAATCAAGGCACTTATCCAGCTCAGTAGGGTTAGCTTTAATTTCCATAAAACAATTCCCCTATATGAGAATCTCAACAATCACGGAGGTGCCCTTATTCACTTCAGATTCAATCGTTATAACTCCGCCATGTTCTTCAACAATCTTGGCAGACATTGCCATGCCTAAACCAGTGCCTTCCGGTTTGGTTGTAAAATAAGGATCAAAAACCCGACCCAGATTATCCGGTTCAATTCCGCTTCCTGTATCTGACACTATTACCTTGATACTTTTATCTGTTTTTACGGTACGAACAGTTAACGTTCCTCCAGATTCCATTGCCTGAATACCATTCAAAAACAGGTTCAAAAATACCTGATTCAACTTATCTTCATCAGCTTGAATCATTGGGAATACTTCTGGAAAATCAGTAACCATATGTACTCCTGCAGCCTCTGCATCAATACAGAGCAGCGAAACTCCTTTGTCCAGTAGCTTCTGCAGATCAACATCTACTTTCTGCAATGACTGGGGTCTTGCATAATCAAGCAGTTCGGAGATACTCCGATTGAGCCGTTCCACTTCCTGAACCAGTATAGCAGCTGTTTTCCTATCATGGTTTTCACCTGAAAATTTTGACTGCAGAACAAGAGCCAAACCTTTAATTGAGCTTAAGGGATTCCTGAGTTCATGAGCAACACCGGCTGCCATCTTACCAAGAGCAGCCAAACGTTCACTTCTTCTCAAATCTTTCTCAAGCTTTTTCACCTGACTAAGATCCTGCATCATCAGTAATGTTCCTACGAAGGTATCATCACTATCGATGATTGCAAGACGACTCAGCTGTACAGTATGGTTTACTCCTGAATCATTACCTAACTGAATTTCCTTCTGGTAAAGCTCTTTTTGAGGTATCCCGGATGTTTTAAATGCTGCATGAATATCAGGCATAGCATTAAAAACATTTGGATCACCACCAAGGGCTTCCTGCTCGCTAATGCCGGTTAATTTCTGAGAGTATCTATTGTATAAGATTATTCCACCCCTGGTATCTGTGGCAATAAGTCCTACCGGCAAAGACGAAATAAGAATATCCCGAAATGCTTCTACCCTTCTGAGCCTGCTCTGCGATCCTTTCAATCCCTGAAGAGTTAAGATGGAAAGCCACCCGCCAAAGCCCACCAGAAATAAAACAATGGATAAAATAATGATCTCAAGCTTCTGTCTCTGAAGCCTCTCACTAAACTGCTTCATATCAAGCTCGACAAGAATTACATACTTTTCCCTATTCAATACTTCAATTTTCTGTCGCCATTGTGGACTTGAAAGATGATGTTTCATCATCACATTTCCCATTCCTCCACGAGCATTAAGAGCAGGTGGAACGGATCTCAATTGATTTAAAAAGCGTTTGCCAATAGGTGAAAAAAAGGCTGCGACCTGAAAAACAGAGTTATTTTTGTCCTTGCTGATACGAAAACTGAACGTTCTGGTGTCAGTTGTATCATCATCGAGGGCTGCAAGAAAATCCTGGGTCTGTTTGGAGACCTGGACTTCACGGGCTGCAGGTAAAGAGTCTGCTAGTATTTCACCTTTACTATTTACAAGGGCCAGAATCTTTACTCCCGGATGCTCTGAGGCATGCTCAAGAACACGCTGTACATTGCGTGGCCATATATCATCGATATCCCTACCACCACGCAGACCTGAGAAAATTGAACTTCTGGCACTTGATGCAACAAACCGAATAAGGGTAACCCCTTTTTCAAGCAAAATATCTGTCATCAAAGCCTTATCACGTCTATAATTATTTATTGCAAAAACAGATATAATTATGGCAAGTAAGCTAAAAGCAGCGGCCAGTACCCATGGGGAAACCAGTGCAAGATACTGTCTTTTTATGATTGGCATGAAACTTCCTGTGACGGAGTGGCAATCTTTTCAGAAATTACTCTAGTTATCATATCTGTTGGTTTGATACCACTATACCCAAGGGAATCGGAAACCAGTGTTTTCCCTTTATGCAACGGATTATCAGAGACAATGATCCCGCTACGACCTTTGGCCTTCAAGAGCAAATACACACTAAAACACACATTTAACCACCTTAGATTTTTATAAAATTGACCTTTTAAAAAGTAAAAACCGTAAAATCATAACCATAGTTCCTGCTGAATTTGACTCTGTTTCAGTGTACATCAGCAGAAGTGATCCAACCAGTTATTTGGCCGGTTAAATAAAAAAAATGGAAATGGATCAGGGGATTGTATGAGTATGAAGACCGATTTTTAGAGGTAAAGAGTGTGTGGGGTGTTTCTCTTTGTTTTATCCAAAAAGATGAGGAATTTACCGTATACGCTGGTGCGAAAGACAATAACTGGCATTTCAAGACCTGCCCCCTTTCCTGTTTTGCCAGACGGGCGCGTTGTGATTTTGAAAGTTATTCCATATCGAACTCTTGTTGGAAAAGTATATCTTTCTAGCTGCTCTTTATAGAATAACGTATAACAACCTATCGCGGGATACCCTCAACCCTACTTTGCTTCGAGGTGTAACAGGAATGTTGCCACAATTTTATTTGTCGGATAAGTGAAGAATATTTAACATATTTTACTTCCTTATTTTCTTTTTTTTATAACAGGAGCTCAGGAGTAAACCACTAACATTCCAAGAAGCTTTTCCCAACTCCAGTAAAAAAAACAAAAAAAAAGAGGATAAGCCAAAATTGGCTTATCCTCTTTTCAATCAAGAGACAAATAAATGTCTTAGATCATATTTTGCTCACGTTGGCTGCAGCAGGACCTTTAGGACCTTCGGTGATTTCAAACTGAACCCGATCACCTTCATTCAAGGTTTTAAAACCATCACTTACAATAGCAGAGTAGTGTACAAAAACATCCTTTCCACCTTCCTGCTCGAGAAAACCAAAACCTTTAGCCTCATTAAACCATTTCACTGTGCCTTCTAACATAATAACCTTGTCCTTAGTACTGATCAACTACGTGATCGTGCTTTTTTTTGTTGTACAGGTAACATTTTTTCCGAAACACCGGAAAAAATAACTCGTCAAATTAATTTTGAGTTGCAAATTCATCACCTACACAATTAATACGTTTCCTTACCATACATAATAACTTCAAAAATTACCACACAAAACCTTGCCGATTTGTAATTATTTCGTGTCAAGCAAAAAAACAACAATGCTACAATCTTTTCATATCAACACTTCCAAGGCTTTTATAATATAATAAAAAAAAACACTTTTTTTATTATTTTAGTCTTAATAAAGAGGATTCATACCCTTCTGGAGCCTCAAATCCTAAAAGATTTATGATTGTTGCAGCAACATTTGCAAGCCCTGGATTCTCAATATGTTGTAATGAAAAGGAATTATTATTGGAATAATCCTTCACTATAAATGGAACCGGATTTTTTGTATGGGCAACCATTGCTGTACGTTCTCCGTTTTTATCAGTCCACATACAGTCAGCATTTCCATGATCTGCTGTAATAATGGCTACTCCACCAGCTTTTTTAAGTATCGGCAGAACTCTTTTCAGCATCAGATCCACTGTTTCCACTGCCATACGTACAGATATTGGCACTCCTGTATGACCAACCATGTCTCCATTGGCATAATTCAGTCGAATATATTTATATTTTTTGCTGTTTATAGCATCGATGACCTTATCTGTAATTTCTGCTGCCTTCATCCATGGACGCAGATCAAAAGTGATCTTATCCGATTCTATTTCAACATACTTTTCCAACTCTTCGTTGATATAACCGGACTTATTCCCATTCCAGAAATAGGTTACGTGACCAAATTTCTGCGTCTCTGAAATTGCATAGGATGTCACTCCTGCCGCACAGAGATACTCGCCCATTGTTCTGTCAATTGCAGGAGGTTCGACCAGATAGTGCTTAGGAATCATTGCATCCCCGTCGTATTGCATCATTCCCGCAAAAAACACTTCCGGGTGGCGTTGCCTGTCAAAGGCATCAAAATCATTATCATCAAAAGCACGCGATAATTCAATGGCCCTGTCACCCCGGAAATTAAAGAGAATTACACTATCACCATCCTCTATACAGCCAACAGGCTTTCCATCTCGCTCGATGACAAAACTATCCATATATTGATCCGTCATTTCCGGATCTTCATCATAAAAAGTCTGAATAGCCTCACAAGCAGAAGTGAATTTCCTCCCTTCGCCTAATACATGAGCTTTCCAGCCTTTTTCCACTATGCTCCAATCCGCACCATACCGATCCATGGTGACGACCATTCGTCCTCCGCCAGAAGCAATGCAGTAATCTCTACCATCTGTGGACATGCTTTTAAGTTTTTCTTCGAGCGGTTCGAAATATTCGAGCCCACTTTTAGATGAAACATCCCGGCCGTCAAGCAGGCCATGCACTCTAACATTTTGCACACCCTCTTTTTCGCATTGCTCAAGCATGGTATTTAATTGATCGATATGACTATGTACATTGCCATCGGACACCAGCCCAATAAAATGTAAGGTTCCACCGTTTTCAGTTCGTTTTTTTATCTCCTTCCAGGGTTCCCCCTGAAACAGATCTCCGGAATGGAGCGCTTCATTTACCAGTTTTGCACCCTGAGAAAAAATCCTTCCTGCCCCCAGAGCATTATGACCAACTTCGGAATTCCCCATATCTCCATCTGTTGGCAGGCCAACCGCTTTTCCATGGGCTTTAAGTTTTGTAACAAGCGTACCTTTCAGTAATTCATCAAGCACCGGGGTATATGCCATATGTACGCCATCACTTTCATCCTGGGGGCCAATCCCCACACCATCCATAATTATTGTGACAACAGGGCCAGGGAAAGCTTTGTAACCGGACAATGGCTGCAGTTTTAATTCAGACATATGAATTCCTTTTGTTGTTTTCGTATTTCCAACTTATTTTTTGGCGATTTTCTTACAAATATCATCACAGATATCTTCCGTGCTCCTTCCACTCACCTTGATTTCAATATCAGCAATTTTTCGATACAGTGGTAAGCGTTGTTTAAACAATGATTTGGCAGCATCCAAGTCTTTTAAAAGTGGTCTTTTCTGTATCTTCTTTTTAACATTTGGATGATCATAAATAGCTTTTATAATTTCATCAAAATCTGAATGAAGATACACAATTCTTCCAATTTTTTGAATATTAGGCACATTAAAGAAACCACCGCCTGTTGAAATAATAGTGTCTCGAACCTTTTTTTCAAGCCATGTTGCCACCATTCGCTCAAGCTCTCTAAAACGTGGCTCACCAGAGTTTGCAAATATCTTCTTTACCTTGGTATTTGTAAAACTTTCAATAAGGTCATCGCAATCAACTGCAAACTTTCCGGTTTGTTCAGCAAGCATTCTGGCAGTTCTGCCCTTTCCCACACCCATAAAACCAATTAAAACTATATTCCCATTTTTTCTTTTTTTCGCTTTCATCTTGGCTCCAAAGTATTCCTGAAAAGAAATTTTTCGTATTTATATTTGCACTCTTTCCAATCAAACAGATCGGTTAAGTTTTGTACTGCTTTATGTTCAAGGTGAATGGGATCTTTTATAAATTCAAGTAATCTTTTAGCAAGCTTGCCAGGTTCATACAAATAGTGTTTGTCATACAGTTCGGGATATGAAAGATCAGCTGGAAGCAAAGGATAACAACCTGCCCGAATCCCTTCAAGGACAGAGATACCAAAAAATTCATGTTTGGCTGTGGAAATAATCAGATCACCTTGATGGAGCAATTTTGCATACTCTTCCAGGGATTCAGCGTAGCCAAAATGAATCATTTCCTTTTCAAGACGAATTGCTGCTTCTTCGAAACATACAGGTTTCTTTTTAAAAGATTCGCCCATTACAATAAGACGAAAATCAACACCTTTCTTCTGTAAAAAATAAAGGGCATCAAAAAATAATTCAGGGCCCTTGTCATGCTCCCAACGATGATTCCAAACAATAACCGGAGGGCTATTATTTTTTTTTGTTCTTGTACCAGTCGCCTGATCAATAACGGAATAGTCCATTCCCGGATAAAGGATCACACTCTTTCTTCTGATCTCATCAACACAACCAGGTAATTTTATATCTGTCGCTTTTTTCAACGATGATCCGATTGCACTTAAAAAACTTTCCAGATTGTAGCTTGAGTTGAAAGCGCATGAATCAGATGCCATCGCTGTAGTGAAGTTGATAGCAGTAAATTGTCTTATTGTAGGATCTGCAATCTGGCCCGGATACGCAAATTGATTTTCATGAAAATAGGTAACAATACGAGTTTCGCTATTCCATCCTGTAACTGACACGAGCAGGGAGCGTAAAACTGCAACATCGACAAAAGTGGAACAAAGAACAGTATCAAAGATCCTTTTCTCTTCTGGGATTTTTTTGATTTCCTGAATAAACCATAGTGCCGATAGCTGCATACGCATCTTCCATTTACGGGCAGGAAGAGTTAACAGGGTATATTCAGCTTTAACTGTTTCCTGTAAACCACTCAGGAAGAGTTTATGCGATCCGCCAAAGTAAGGCTCTAGAATTAAAATTCGTCGCATCATTCCCCCTCACCTTTCACTTCATCCTCTAAATATTTATCAAACGGTCGTACTTCAACAATACTGTATCCACATCCTGAAGGCAATTTTCCGCCACAGAAATGAAGGGTTTTATCAGGAAAATTCGTGCAGAGTGCCAACCTGTTTTCATGGTCACGACATAGGCCCTGGTTAGTAAGCCATGTACAGGAGAATTGAAGAAATCCCTGCTCATCTTTACCGGTTATCTTAAATCGCTCATATTCAGGATATTCATCTAAAACCGTATAAAAATCTTTTTCTGAACGTAACCAGCCCTGCACTCCTTCCAGATTTATCTTTCGGCAGCAATTGCCGCAACAATGACAACTGCCGGTAATGAGGATTTCTTTGCCCATGACCCGCATACGCAGATACCGAATCACCCCCATGAGGGAATACAAACGAAGCAATTGTGAAATTTTTGACATTTTCCCCTGATACTTGTTGTGTAAAGACCCTATGAACAAGAGAATACTTTAAGCATATTCGTTTTTCTGATACAAGGAGAGAATAATTGTAGTCGTTATAAAAAAAGTATTACAGGAGACAAGCAGATGTGGCATTCAAAAGATGTTTATTACCTTTCAGAAAGTACCGGGATACTGGCTGAGGACATGGGTAAATCACTCCTTTGTCAGTTCCCGGAGATCAGCTTCAATATGGAAAAAATTCCATTTATCAAGGAACCTGATGACGCTCACAAGGCCATTGAACACATCATTTCCCAATCCGCCGGTCGATACCCGCTTGTTTTCTCCACCATTATGAATAAGGACTTAATAGCTATTCTGGACATCCCGGAAATTGAGTTCTTCAGTATCTGTGACGAATATCTGGGACGCCTCGAACACGTACTCGAGGCAAAGCCAATTCGGATATCCGGTACAGCACGGCATCTCGACGATACCACCATGGAAGACAGAGTAAGTGCTATTCAATACTGTATTGCCCATGATGATGGCTCTCTGATGAAAGATTATGATGAAGCGGAAGTTATTCTGCTTGGGGTATCACGTTCCGGAAAAACTCCTATTTCTGTATATCTTGCAACTCAAATGGGGATAAAAGCTGCTAATTATCCCCTGGTTGCAGAAGATCTTAATGCTTACCGCTTACCGCCCCCTATCATTCGAAACAAAGCTCGGGCAATCGGCCTCTCCACAGATCCCAAAACCCTCAGTTTCGTAAGGGAGAAACGATACAAAGGCAGTAAGTACGCCAAGATAAACACATGCACAGGAGAACTCAGTCAGGCGAATCAAATATTTCTCCAATATGGCATTCCAATTATTGTCTCAGATGGCAGATCAATTGAAGAAACAGCAACACAGGTTGCTCAACTGCTGTCGTTGAAACGCTTACCAGGTTTATAAACTTCCACAGGGATATTATGCAATTTATTGACAACATGCCCATTTCTATTCTGTTAATTTTGTGTGTTTTACTCGGATTTTCGCCTTTTGTCTCTGAGCCTCATATTATGGAGAAGTTAAAAATGCTGTTTCAAGGAAACTAAAAAACCATTGGATATATTTGATTTACTCTCTTACTCAGCACCTTTTATTCTTCTTGTTATAAAACTGATCAGAATGAAAAAGGGAAATGTCCCTGCGGAAACGGCAAACAATTCAGCGACTGCTGCTAACCGACTCTACAGGAAATAAGTAACGTTAAAACTGCAGGTGGAAAAATGTGAGAAAGGAGGCCCCAAAGACTAAACGGGTTCCGTAACATTTACAGCAAGTTTTCCAGGGAACGGGGACGAAATAACTTCCTCATGTAGGCACTTATCCAGTGAACTGCCTTTCTTCCTGAACAGGGTTAG
>DQVD01000277.1 GCA_015661935.1 Desulfocapsa sulfexigens
AGGGAAGGGAGAAAACACCATGACCAATGCTTACAGATCAAACGACGAAGAAACATTTAACAGCGGAGAGGCTGTGATAGTAGGCGCTAGCAAAAAGTACGCTTCAGTCGGATGAACCAAAATTACTTAGCTATTTCGACCAGTCATCTTCCTCAAATTCACTGTGATCAGGTTTAGGTGGTTTATATTCTGCCAGACGCTGATTCAGCCAAATTATAACCTTGTCAAATTCGTTACGGAGTTCAGCAAGAGCTTTACCGCGGTGACTGACCTTATTCTTTTCTTCCATACCGCATTCCGCAAAACTCTTTCCAAGGGGTTCATAGTAAAAAAGAGGATCATAACCAAAACCGGATTCACCCTGTTTTTCTGTTAGAATTGTCCCTTCACAGGTTCCTTCGTAGGTAAGGGCCGGACCAGATGGAACAGCAATAGAGAGTACACATTGAAAAGCAGCTTTCCGGTTTTTCTGTCCTTCCATTTCTTTTAGTAGTTTTTCACAATTGTCTTCATCTGTTGCAGATTCTCCGGCGTACCTGGCAGAATATACCCCGGGTGCTCCTCCCAAAGCCTCAACTTCTAATCCGGAATCATCGGCAATGGCTGGCAAACCAAGGATTTTTGCGGTGTGCAATGCTTTTTTGTATGCATTATCATCAAATGTTTCACCGTCTTCAATACATTCAGGAATGGGCCCAAAATCGCCTACAGACCTGATCTCTACGGGTAAATCTTTCACCATTTCCTGAAATTCTTTGATTTTGTTTTTATTGGTTGTTGCCAATACAATAAGGTTGACCATAAGATCCCTCTTTAAAAATAAATAAATATTAAGAAATCAACTGTATCAGGAGGCAGTTGTTTCCAGCTTCCGTTCTTTACGCAATTTCTTCTGTAATCTTTTATCATAGCGTTCCTGCTCGCTATAGATGCATCCGCAATAGGGTTGTCTGTAAAGATCCATCGCAATTGCTTTATCTATCCCTTCCTGCCAGCCAACTCTAAAATCATCATAGTAAAATTCAACACCATATTTTTCAGCCATTTGTTTGCCTATTTTAGTGATGGCTTCATGGTTTTGATATCTGGAATAGAGGAGGGTTGTCGAAAATGCATCAGCGCCGGATTTAACCGCCTGTTGGGCTGTTTTTTCAAGCCGTATATCGTAACAGATTATACAGCGCTGTTTTTCATGGAAGACCACTTTGCGGAGGTATTCGGTTAAACCGTATTCCGACTCTATCTCAAGTGGAAAATCCTGAAATGCTGCAAACTCACGGAGTGTTGACAGGCGTTTTCGAAATTCGCGGTATGGATGGATGTTCGGGTTGTAAAAATAACCCGATACATCGATATTCTGTTTACGCAACTCTCCCAAAGTATAGGTGGAACAGGGAGCGCAGCAGACATGGAGAAGGAGTTTCATTTGGTTTTTATTTTAAATTTTTTCGGATCAATATTATATTGGTGAATTTTGTAGTTTATGATCCTGAGACTTGTGTCAAGATACTTTGCTGTTCGGGTCTGGTTCCCTCTATTCTTTTTTAGTCCCTCTATAATAAGATCTTTTTCAAAATTTTCCACCGATGCAGACAATGATAATGGATTACCGCCGGAGTTGATTGAATCTGATGTCTGTAATGTTGGCGGTAGATGGATGCCCTTAATGGTGTCGCCGTCACAAATCAAAACTGCTCGTTCCATACAGTTTTGTAACTCTCTTACATTTCCCGGCCAGTGATACTGTATGAGCATATCGATGGCAGGTGTTGATATGCGCTTGATTGAGCAATTATTTTCAGCAGAATACTTTTCAAGAAAAAATTCGGCAAGAAGGAGTATATCTGTTCTGCGTTCCCGAAGTGGCGGCATGTACACCGGAAACACATTGAGTCTGTAATAAAGATCTTCCCTAAAGCTTTTGTCTTGTACTGCGCTTTCAAGATCGCGATTTGTTGCTGCTACCAGACGAACATCGCAGGTGATGGTTTTTCCGGATCCCAGGCGCTGGAAGGTTCGTTCCTGTACAACATTAAGAAGTTTTACCTGTACAGCATGACTGATTTCACCTATCTCATCAAGAAACAGGGTTCCCCCCTCAGCCTGCTCAAAACGGCCAATCTTACGTTCAGTTGCTCCAGTGAATGCCCCTTTCTCATGTCCAAAGAGTTCACTTTCCAGAAGGGTTTCAGGGAGCGCTGAACAGTTAACAACAATAAAGGGTTTCTCAGCTCTTTTACTGTTGTAATGTAGAGCCTTTGCAACCAGAGTTTTCCCTGTTCCAGATTCACCCCGTAGAAGTACCGTGGCGTTTGAGTCCACCACTCTGTGTATCATCTCATACACTTCCTGCATTCTGCTGGAGTTTCCCTGTATATCATTTATTTTATTTTTTTCAGAGAGTTCCCTTCTTAGTTTGAGATTTTCAACCCGCAGACCTTCCTGTTCCTGATTGACTGTTTGGATTCTTTGTGTTGTTTGGGCAATAAGGCTGCTCAGGATTGTGAGAAATCGCAGATCTGCATCTGCCTGATTTGATATCCCCTCTTTATATATCCGGTCAACCGATAGAGCACCGATCACCTGTTTTCCCTCTCGAATCGGGACACACAAAAACGAACGTGCCTGATTGGAGAGATCTCCCCTGGCTTGTGTTTTATTTAAAAACATTGGTTCGTCTGCGATATGGGGCACAATAATTGGTTCACCTGACGCTACAACTCTACCGGTAATCCCCTCCCCTATTTGATATTTTCCCCGTTTTCTTCCTTCAGCATTGATTCCATGGGCAATTTCAATTTCAAGATTTCCTGTGGTCGGATTGATAATTGTAACTGTTCCATTTTCCATTGCTTTCATGGAATCGATTGATGCCATTGCTGCCCCAAGACATTCCTTGAGGTCAGTGGAAGAAGCAAGGCTTTTTGTTATTTCATAGAGACAGCTCAGGTCTTCAAGTTGTGTACTTATATCGTTTTGTTTCTTCATTTCCAGTGCTTATTTTTGAAAAATGGACATAAATATTAATGTTTTTTTTACCACCCATCTTTTACAACTTTTTGAACAAATATGTTATGTTTAAATCATCTGGTGTTTACTTTATTGTCATATTGCGCCTGTTTTTCATTACTTATATTTTCACAACAGCTCTTTTCAGAAAGCTCCGGGTGCAATTAAAAGTGGGGGCATTACGCAACCCTGTCGTAGTAAAGTCAAGTACCAAAATATATTATTTTTCCGTGTATCTATGCGTACTTATTTTATAACTTTAAAAAGGAGTCAAAAACATCCCTTTAAGCTTGTAAAATGAAGCTGCCTATTAAGTCCATTACTGCTGCTATTTGAGAAAATTAAATACCGGAGGTTCATCGATAGGGTACACTCAACCTGTCACGTTGGCTGTCCACCTTTTTATACGATGGCATCTGATCAGCTACTTTGAATATTTAATCTATAAACTACCCCCTCAAGGTGCCTTGGGACTAAGTACGGATCTCTCACGGTGAGGATCGAATGGCTCGGCGAAGGTCACCTTTCGGAATTCA
>DQVD01000226.1 GCA_015661935.1 Desulfocapsa sulfexigens
AAAAAGGACAATCAGCGGTCAAAAGTTTTTTTCTACCTTTGTATTTTGTAAATACTGCAGATAGAGACGGGCTATCGCTTCATGTTGATCACTTAACATTCACAATATCCATCATTTCTTTAGCTCAAGCAATGAATCAAACTGAATATGAACAGAAGGTTCAAGCTCAACAGAGTGCAGGTTACGAACAGCAACAACAATTCCGGTTAACCGAATTGATTTACCGGGTGTTTCATCATTTGCCAAAGAGAGCTCAACCTGACGCCCTAAAAGAGTGCGAGCTTGTTTTCGGTTTGAAATCCTTGACACAAAAGAAAACCCTCCGATGGATATATCAAGACCGTCGCCGCATATGCTGGTATCTGTGCTGCTTCCCTTATCATCAAGGAGCGAGAAGCAAACCGTCCCCGTGAAAGGAAATCTTCCCATAGCTCTCCGTTCGGCTCCGGAAGAAATAAAGAATTCATTCACCCGGTCAAAACGCTGGCAATAGACCTGCAATTTTGCTTCAAGTTCCGGGTACACCTCCCCCCACTCCTCCACTCTATCCATGGAGAGTGTGGACAATTCGACAGCCCCCATGGTTACGGCGTTTAATGTCCATACTGAATCATCAAAAAACGAAGTACCGCCAAACACATTCCCGCGCCCCAATGTTTTCACCAATGTTTCGTTCTCTTTTTCATTGTAACAGAGCTTCACTCGTCCTTTATTAACAAAACAAAGCCGCCACTGCGGGTCACCCTGTTTAACAATTGTTTCTTCACTTGCGTATGTTTCATGCTCCAGAGCGTGATAAAAAGCATTAAACTCTTCTGTGGAGAGAAGGTCGTACAGATCAGACCAGATATGAATATGATCCTGATCGACAGAATTGTTCTTAGCCTCTTCTATAAGGTCAGCTGCCTTAATAATATCGGACAGAGCCATGGAATCAACTTCAATCAACCTCATGCGTAACAATTCTGCGTCATTATTTTTTTTTAAGATATGCTGTTTTATCTATCAGCTGAAGGAGCATTTGAATTGCTATTTTCGTTTGCTTCAGGTGAAACAGTTACAGGAACGCCCCTTTTCATCCTTGGTTTCTGCTTTAATTTTCTTTCTCTATTTTTCTGCTCTCTAATAAAAGAGACAGCAATATCTGCGGCATCAACACTTTCGCGGCCAAAATATTTTTCACCACCAGTAATGACTCCCCGTAATACAGGTATAGCTTTTTTACTTCCGCTTGCCCCAAGTGCTCTAATTATTCCAAGGGATAACATTTCCTTTTCAGAACCACTGTACGACTTACACTCTTCTAAAAGACCGCTAAGAGGTGCAACAACTACTCCAGTAGCAATCCTTCGCAGTTGCTTTAAAGCCTGCACCCTGATTTGAACACCGGCAATGGGGAGAATCTGGAGCAGATATTTTTCTGTGGATTTTTTCCCAATCCGAATAATACATTGCAAAGCTTCCTGCTGTACTCGTAAATCTTCATGGGAAACATACTCAAACACTGCTTGTACATTTTCTTCAGCACCCGTTTCAGCAAGCAATCGGATGATATTTCGTTTCCCAAACCATGGCATGACATCGGGCAGGCGCTCAAGAAGTACAGGAACCAGACCCTCTCCCAATTCACTGAGAATTTTTAACAATCGTATCCGATGAGAACGCTTGTCAGAAGTTATCAGTGTATCGAGTAAAAATCGTGAAGCAACAGGACCCTGCATAACAATCTTCGTGCAGATCATTTCATCTACCGGTGTTTCAAAGCAGCGATCAAGGTAGTTCTGTAAAAGAGCAAAATCCACATTATTATCCTGTATCTGCCCTACCACTTGGCAAACAGCAGCCGTTTTCTCCATGGCTCCTGAACGGATATGATAAAAAACATTCAAAATGTGTTCGGCCAAATCAATATTATCAACAAGCCAGGCACGATTCATCATGGCCTGCATGGCTTGAACATGCTGCTGAAAACTCAGGTCAGCAATTTCATTTTCACGTATCCAGGCAAGACACACAGGAGTAAGTTTTTCCAGCCAGTCCCAACGTTCCATCTGAACAAGCTTATACGCCACACCACCGAGAACCTGTGCCAGACGGTTACGATATCCGTGGCTCTGTTCTGTCAGGCCTTTCACCACATTTTGCACAATGGCTGCAGCCACCGATTCTTTTTCATTCTTCAGAAGTTTTTCAATGGTGGATGGGAGACTGATACACACTTCTTCACTTTCAAGACTGGAAAGATCTCCTTTGGCAAGGGCTGTGATACCTGTTTGAAGCCTCTTTTCTTTTCGCCCTCGCTCAGTCTTTTGTAAGATTTCTTTTGTTGTTCTCTGAGCAAGAATTTGCTTTCCGCGTGAGGTGGCCATGAGTTTATCTGCACCCTCCGTCACAACATGCAGTTGCTTCTCCAGTTTTTCATTACCTGCGGATCCTTTTTCCTGTTGAGTACGAATCCACGACAGTACTCTTGTTAAAGTATCAAGATCTATAACTGTCAGCAGGGCATCGTAAAAATATTCACCAAATGGACTGGAGAAATCCTGACAAATCAGCATAAGAACCGAAGTCTCATCAAGATGGGGAGCTAATTGAATGGCTGCTTTAACAGTTACTTTTTGATACTGACTCTGATCAAGATGACTACTGACATTTTCCAGAACTTTTGAAAAAGCAGGGGAAACGGCGACAATATGATCTTTATTGAGAATTTGAACCAGGGAATAGGTGGTGGCAGCCACGATGTGACCACCTTTTTCAGGCGATTGAAAACTCTGTCGAAGGGCCTGTTTTATTTTTTCTTCATGACGGCGGCCAACCAGAAAAAGAATATACTCTTCTCGCACATCTCCACCGGATAACTCGCGAAGAGCCTGTTCAACTTCTTCCTTCCGCTTTATCTCTTCTTCACTTTCTCCAGGAGGATAATATTGCTCCGGAAATGTGTCAGTAAGCCCAAGCTGCGCTATAAAGGCCCTGCCCC
>DQVD01000279.1 GCA_015661935.1 Desulfocapsa sulfexigens
AAAACTCGAACAAACAAAACGACGACAAAACAGAGCATTAGAGAAACAACTCGCCCCTTTCAACTCTCTGGCACACAACTTGTAACAGCCCAAACACAAACAACAAAAAAACACAACCATGCTTACCACGAAAGGAGCAAGACCATGAAGAAAATTGAAGCAATAATCAAATCGTTCAAATTGGACGAACTAAAAGAAGGCCTGGGAGAACTTGGGATCACAGGGATGACCATCAGTGAAGTCAAGGGATTTGGCCGCCAAAAAGGACATACTGAAATCTATCGCGGTGCCGAGTATGTCGTGGATTTCATCCCGAAAGTCAAAGTTGAAACCGTAGTCAAAAGCGATATGGTCGATATCGTGGTTGAAAAAATCATCTCTTCGGTTCAAACAGGTTCCATTGGAGACGGCAAAATTTTTGTGATCCCCATAGAAAAAATCATACGAATACGTACCGGCGAAACAGACCACGACGCAATATAAAAATAACACTATACAATCGAAATTTAAGGAGGAATATCCAGTGAAGAAGTTACAAAAAGTACAATCACCAGCAACAAAGAAGCAATCGACCTGCTCAAGAGCAACCTTACCCCCCTGTTCAGGAAAAAAGGCAGTTCACCGGTAAACGCCTACAGTACCAGGTTTACGGCAAATTTTGATGTCTGGTGAACGGTTACGTTCACTGGATAAGTGGCTTATCAGAAAATTTCTTTGCAAAAAACAAGAAATTATTCTGTAAGACACTAATATTAATTAATATAAATTCCATATACGACATCAGTAAATAGACTTATTCCCGTCATGAACCTGGAAATAGTCATTTTGACTAGTTGTCAGCATTTTAAAAAGGTCCAAGAACCAATGGCAGGTTGATATGTTTCCTGAATATACGTAACAAAAACAAATCACAGCAATTCAAGCTATTTTCCAACAAGTCTTTTTCCAAGCCCGGAATGTCTGTCTATTTTTTCTGCCACTGCGCAATCAAACACATTACGACTCGAACTCACCTTTACGCTTGTCCGTGCTCGTGTTACCGCAGTGTACAACAATTCACGGGTAACAAGGGTTGATTCCTTTTCAGGAAGAACCACTAAAACCTCTCCGACTTCAGTTCCCTGGCTCTTATGAATGGTCAACGCATAGACTGTTTCACAACTACCAATTCTTCCGGGAAGCACTCCCTGAAAACTTCCATCTGTTCGCTCAAACCAGACCTTTATGGAATCCGGATTTTCGGGATCAGGCAGACAAATCCCCATATCGCCATTATAAAGATCGAGGCTGTATTCATTTCTGGTTATAATGACCGGCCGGCCGGGATACCACTCAGTCCCAAAACAGTCAAAACCTTTCCCGGTAAGAAATTTTTCTACTGCTGCATTTATTCCTGACACACCTGCAGGCCCGTGGCGCAAGGCACAAAGTATTTTAAAGGAATGAAAAACCTGAAACAGACCTTTAAAATCATCAATGCTTGTAATCTCACCAACTGCCTCCATGTATTTACAATACATTTCACCGCCATAAACAGCCACATCCCCTTCCAGCAGAGATACATTTTCTGGTAATCCCCCAAGCATAAGGCTCCATGCAGATGTAGCATCACCGGTGTTGATCGCGTGAGCAAAACGCTTTATTCCTTTATCAAAGCGATAGCTTTTCTGCAATTCCACAGTATTCCCAGGAAGGCTGCCTATCATATCGGCAAGCACGGTTCCAGACTCCACCGATGCCAGCTGATCCTTATCACCGAGCAAAATCAGACGACTACCCGGTTTTAATGCAGCCACAAGTTTTGCCATAAGAGCAAGATCCACCATGGAGGCCTCATCAATGACCAGTAGATCAAAAAACAGCGGATTTTTTGCGTTGTGGTGAAAGAACGGTGAATGACGCCTTACGCCAAGAAGTCGGTGCAGGGTTGAGGCAGTACCTGGAATACTCTCTTTAATGCTCTCAGGAACAGAAAGTTCCTGAACACTGCTGTTGATGGAATCCTGCAGGCGCTTCGCAGCCTTCCCGGTGGGCGCAGCCAGTGCAATTCGTAATTGTTTTCTTGAAGCGCTCTGAAGCAGGGCAAGTATTTTTACAACCGTGGTGGTTTTTCCTGTCCCCGGCCCGCCTGAAACGATAAGAAAATTCTGCTGCAGTGCCCTTTTGGCCGCAATTTTCTGCCAATCAGTTTCGTTTGTTTCAACACTACCAAACAAAGCATCCAACAGAGACTCTTCAGCCGTCATCTCGACGGAATGTAGCAGAAGAGCACGGATATTTTGGGCAAGAGACTGCTCATACTCATAGTCACGCTGCATGTACAAACACTTTTCCACAACACAAAGGGGTTTATCAGCAGCACCAGCAAGACCTGAACGTATAACAAGATCTTCTTCACCATTTGTCACAGGAAGATAGCTGTCCCCCGCCGCAAGCCCCACTGAAAGACGACAGACCAGCTCTTGAAACTGTTTTCGTTCCCTGCCTGCAAGCTGGGATCGTCTGGCCAGAAAGCTTGCGAACTGGCTGTCCAGGAGGCGAATGTTTTTCTCTTCCATCACTCAGCCCCAAGACTTCCATAGAGTTCATCAAGTACAGAAATATCCGGGCGATCAAAATAGACACCATTTCCCGGATGTCTTGGACTCATTCCCCTTGCAAAAAGGTAAAAAACTCCGCCAAAATCCTGTTCATAGGTATAGTCCGGGAGGGTAGCTAAAAGAAATCGATGCAGAACCATAGTATAAATCCAATATTGCAGGCCATAGTTATGGTCATGCATGGCAGTTACAAGATTATCTTTTGTATATTCATCCAGATAGTCACCAAGATAATTTGTTTTATAATCCATGATGTAATACTTCCCCCGGTGCCGGCAAACCAGATCGATAAAACCGGTCAAAAATCCTTTTAACTGTTTCTCCTGAATGGGCTGTACCACATCTGAAAAGCCAAGAAGTCTATTAATCTGTTTTGTGGATTCTTCACGAAGGTGAAAGTAGAAGGGCATTTCTTTTACCACATCTTTTTCATCAAGATCTGCCAGAGCAAATAATTCTTTATCTCTGATACCCTTCAGTGGTGTACGGGTCACATCACGAAGCATATTCATCAGTTGATCACTTTTGGCCACCACCCCAAAACGTCTGCCCTGCGCCAGACATTCTTCTTCGTAATCATCAACGCCTGCAAGCATTGTAAATGAAAAATCCTCAAGTAATCCATGCACTACGTTTCCAAAAGCCGCGCCAAGGGGGAGATCGTAAATTTTCCTCATCTTTTTTTGCCGCATTTCAATCGATGAATCGGAGCCATGAGGAGTCGCATAACCAGGCGCTGCAAGCGCTGAATAACTGGTCATAAGCCACTCGGCAGGAAGTAGAGAGCGTGAAAATGTCCGGCAGGAGAGTTGAGACTTTTCCGACACCCTGGAACTCAGCCTTTCCTGCTCATCATCCTGTGCTGCCACCGAGCGTACTTCAACTGATTTATCGTCACAAAGGGTTACGAACTGTTCGGTCTGCTCCTGAATTCCATTGCAATCTGCAAGGGACAAAATCCAGGCCAGTGCAGACTTTCTCGAATGTGCCACAGAACCGCTGCCACTGACATCAGCCCAGAAAACATAGCATCTGGAACTGGCACGGGTCACGGCCACATACAAAAGCCTGACCTCTTCGGCAAGCTCTTCCTGCAGGGCAACTTCTCTTCTTGCATCAAAATCAGCAGATCCCAAATCAGCCACCTGATTATTCTCCCCATCATGATAAGTGATGCAAAATTTTTCCTTCTGTAACCAACCTGAACGATGCCAGAGATAGGGACAAAACACTATGGGATACTCCAGACCCTTAACCGCGTGCATGGTTACAACCTTCACCGCATCCTCATCACTTTCCAGGCGTAATTCCGCTTGTTCGCCAGCCTTTCCAGACTCCATTTGCGCCGACAGATATTGTAAAACGTGTGCACAGGATAGATTTTCCCTGGCTTCAACCTCCTGTACAATCTCTGTGAGATGCATAAGATTTGTAAGCCCACGTTCTGCAAGGGGGAGATTACAGAGAGTTTCAAAAACAGACTCCCTGGCAAAGAGCTTGTTCATCATGGCAAGAAAACCCTTTTCCAGCCAGAGACGATGATATTCGTGGAAGCGTTCCATCCATGCATCCATACGAAATGAATCGCGAGTTTCCCTGTAAAATGTCTGCCCGTTCATTCCGAACCATTTACAACTCATTGCGGTACGCAACAGCCGGATATCGGAAGGCAGGGCCACAGCTTCCAGAACCTGCAGAAGATCGAAACATTCTCTGGTTTCAAAAACGGTTTTTCTGCTCGACACAACAGAGGGAATGGCAGCATAGGCCAGCGCCTCCTGAAATTCTTCAGCCTGCTTATTCGTTCTTGCAAGTATGGCAATATCGCCTGCTCGAACCCGTTTCTTTTCTCCAGTATCTGTGAGCAGAGAACCTGTCTTTAATAATTCCTGTATTTCACGCACCACATAGGACAGGATACGTGTGCGGCATTTCCCGGATGTCCACGCTTTTATCCCATCTTCATGGGGAGATTCAAGGCTGCAATACACCATAGCTGCACGGGATTGTCCGTTCTGACAGAATTGCAGATAGTCAGGATCTTTAGCAGCACTTACTTTTATATAGGGAAGTTCACGGCGAACAAAAGCATCGGTTTTCTGCAAAAACAGATTGTTTACAGCAGTAACAAGATGGGGATTTGATCGGTAATTTTTCTCTAAACCTAGATGGAAATCAGCTGAATTTCTGGCCTGAAAATAGGCGTAAATATCTGCCCCTCGAAATTTATAGATTGCCTGTTTGGGATCACCAATAAGATAGAGAAAGTGCTTCTTTTCCCTGCCGCCAAAGAGTGTTGAAAAGATTCTGTACTGCGCAGCATCGGTATCCTGAAATTCATCAATTAAGGCCACTTGAAAACGAGTCGCCAGAATCCGTTGCAGTTCATTTTGTTTACGATCCTGGAGAGCATTTGCCAGGGACAAAACAAGATCATCAAAGGAAAAACACCCCTGCGCAAGCAGTCGTTTCCGCAATCCTGTCTGCAGTTCAAGTGCAAGATGAATACGAAGGGCAAGCACTGCCTGTTCACAGGCTGCTAAAAAGGTACCAATAATTTCATCGGCAAGTGGAAAATCCTGTAAAAATCTGCGTTTTTTAACATCACCCCGCAGCTTAGTCCCATTGAGTAGTTCAAGAAGGCCTTCACT
Organism: Desulfocapsa sulfexigens; assembly: GCA_015661935.1. Lineage (GTDB taxonomy): Bacteria > Desulfobacterota > Desulfobulbia > Desulfobulbales > Desulfocapsaceae > Desulfocapsa > Desulfocapsa sulfexigens_A. Next base: position 5,252 of record DQVD01000279.1, read on the forward strand.
TCCAAGCCAGGAGATATTTGGCGGAAGATGTTGGCTGGCTCCTGAAAAAAACAACCCGCATTGATGCCACCAGGAATCAAAACTCTCAACAAAGACTTTCTTGAACATCTTCTTTTCCAGAGCTTCCTGAAAATTGAGTTCAAGTTCTTGAGATTTTTTCTGCCACCATTGAGTAAGTACTGCCATAGCCTCATCAACCAACTCCAACGCCTGTTCAGGGCTTATTCGATCAGCTGGCTGAATGCTATCTTCCACCGCAACACCCTTTACACTTTTAAATAGTGCATTCGGGTTTGAGAAATGACTCAAAAAAAGTGAACAGTGAAAAGCTGATAAGTCGTAGAGCGTGCTTCGCCAGAAGTCAAAAACAAGCTCATCCTGAATCTTACTGACATCAGCTGTAAGCTCCATATCAAAAAACTGACCGGACTCCAGAGCTTGCTCCTGAAGCATTCTCTGGCAAAAGGAGTGGATGGTAAAGATGGCAGCCCGATCCATATCAAGGAGCGCCAGCTCCAGACGTTTCAGAGCAAGGGGCGCATCGGGAAGAGTTTTGATGTACTGAAGAAAAGCCCTATCATCACATTTTTTTTCACTGGCCGTTAGGATATCTCTTGCCTCAAGAAGCCGGGCCCGGATTCTTGAACGTAGTTCTTCCGTTGCAGCTTTGGTGTAGCTAACCACCAGCAACTCTTCTACAGGGACGTTATGCTCCACAACAAAACGCAGCACAAGCATGGCTATGGCATAGGTCTTTCCGGTTCCGGCACTGGCCTCCACCACATTTACTCCACGATGAAGCGTGGCGGACGCGGCATCAAATGGTTTAAAACTTTCTGACATTTGCCCTCTTCCATATTGACTGATAGAACCATTCACAGTGATCAAAAAACTTGAGACTCATAAAATCCTCAGGATTTTGTCCGGAAAAAAGCAGATCCCACTCTGGTTCCATACCTCTTTTCAACAAATCCAAAACAGAAGCCATTGCCTTTGTAGCAGGATCACCTTTGCCACTCTTCTCTGTTTTTTCACTCTGCACCGAATAAGCAACGGCTGGCTCAAGCATTAATTCAGATGGTGTGTGCTGCCCTTGTAGAAAGAGAGCCAGTAACTCCTGCAAATCCTCTTTTTTGGCCGTCCCCGCCGAAAACAAACACTCACCATCTTTCATCAACAACCTGGTTTCTCCATTTTTCCCTAAACAAACGGTGGAAAGACAATGATGCAACCAGGCCCGAAACAAATCTTTTCCTTTAAATCTGGCATACCGAAAAAGAAAGGAGGCATCTGTATACAAAGAACTTAACCTGCCGGTTATCCGTATACCATCAAGCACCATATCTATATATTC
>DQVD01000312.1 GCA_015661935.1 Desulfocapsa sulfexigens
GATCACTTCACAACTGATTGAGTCAGGAGGATGTCGGCAAGTAGATATAATTAATACCTTTGGTGTATCGAAAAGCAGCGTCATCCGTTACTAGAATCTCCTTAAAGAAGGAGGCCCAGCTGCATTTTTCAAACCCCGCACAGTTAAATCCGGCGGAAGAATCCTGACCGAAAAAGTTCTTGCCAAGGCACAATATACCCGCCTGGACAGAGTTAATAATTGCCTCAATCTCATCATTGGCCACATGAAGGCTTTCATTGGTATTGCGCAGATTTTCGAGCACCAGGAAAAAGGGGTCGGATTTATTTATGAACCTTATTGACAACGGAAAATAAATCTGCCCCCTTTTCTTTGCTCCTCTCCTGGATTTATAATTTCATCCTTGAAAGAAACAGCACATACGTTATGTATTCATTTAATCTAGCCCTATTCAGGAAGAAAGGCAGTTCACTGGATAAGTGCCTTATCAGAAAGTTTCTTTGAAAAAACAAGAAATTGTTCTGCAAGGCACTAAATGAATACGAACGCAAAACATTCACATAAAATGAACCAGGCAAAACCCTATGGCAATAACACTTTACTGGCACGATTATGAAACCTGGGGGAGCGATCCCAGAAGAGACCGACCAGCTCAATTTGCAGGAATCCGCACCGATACCGAGTTGAATATTATCGGAAAGGCACAAGTAAACTACTGCAAACCAGCTTATGATATGCTCCCTCAGCCGGAGGCCTGCCTAATAACAGGTCTTACACCCCAAGTGGCATTGGCCGACGGGCTTTGTGAAGCAGAATTTATGGCTGAAATTTACAAGGAATTCATGCAGCCCGGTACCTGTGGAGTGGGCTATAACAGTCTTCGTTTTGATGATGAATTTACGCGCTATGGATTTTACCGTAATTTCTTCGATCCTTATGCAAGAGAATGGCGCAATGGAAATTCCCGCTGGGATATCATTGATATGCTACGACTTACCCATGCTCTGCGCCCTGAAGGAATTGAGTGGCCCCAAAATGAAGATGGCGTCACCAGTTTTCGTCTCGAAAATTTAACAAGTGCAAATAATATCAGTCACAAAGGGGCTCATGATGCTCTTTCCGATGTGCATGCCACCATTGACCTGGCACGTCTGGTACGGGATCGTCATCCCAAGCTCTACAGCTACCTGTTTGATATGCGGGACAAGCGTAAAGTCGCAGGACAGCTTAATGCGCTGAAACAACAAACAGTCCTTCACGTTTCCTCCATGTATCCTGCAAAACAGGGTTGCATCTCTCCTGTAATTCCATTGGCTCCACATCCAAAAAACAAAAATGGTGTAATTGTTTTTGATCTGCGCCATGATCCTGAACCACTCATCAGCCTCGATGTTGATGAAATTCAGAAACGTCTATTCACTCGAAGTGCAGACTTACCAGAAGGTGTGGAACGTATCCCGCTGAAAACCATCCATCTGAATAAATGCCCTGTAGTGGTTCCACTGAACACCCTGACTCCAGAAGCAGCAGAGCGCTGGAATATCAACCTTGAACAAGCCGGGATCAATGCGAAGAAACTTAAGGGAACACAAACTTTGGCACAAAAATTACAACAGATTTATAGTGGGCAGGAGTTTCCGCCCATTGCTGATCCTGATCAGAATTTGTATGGAGGAGGATTTTTTTCCGACAGAGATCGTTCCCTGATGGATGATATTCATGATATGTCGACAACGGCTCTGGCAAAAAACCGTATGCAGTTTGAAGACCCACGCCTTCCGGAAATGTTATTCCGCTACCGTGCCAGAAACTGGCCGCAGACTTTATCACAAACAGAACGAAACAGATGGAATGAATATCGACACGACCGTGTCACTAATCCTGATGCTGATTGTGGAATAACCCTGATAGAATACCAAAAACAGCTGGCAAAAATGGTGGTACGATCAGACATAAGCGAGCGGGACCGGGAAATTATTTCAGCTCTTGCTGATTGGCCAGCATTAATTGGCCTCACATAAAAATCAACCCTGTTCAGGAAGAAAGGCAGTTCACTGGATAAGTTCCTTATCAAAACAATTTCTTTGAAAAAAACAAGAGATTGTTCTGTAAGGCACTAAGCAAAGCCAGGGGGATCAGGCGGTAGGGGAAGGCTCTGAGACAGAACGTAAGGTGTAGATCACCTGCTGTCCTTTACCTTTCATTTCAACACTTTCACCATCAGAAAAAACAAAGCTGTCTTTAAGCAACTCATAACTTGCACTGGACACATTCACTTCCATCGGTTGCGCCAATTCCTCCATTCTTCCAGCAATATTGACTGTATCTCCAAAAATATCATACAGATATTTTTCTGTTCCAACCACGCCACCAACCAGTGGACCACTATGCATTCCAACGCGTAATTGCCAGCTGTGTGCAGCAGTACGATTTCTGGTCTTTAAAAAATCCACCATCTCAAAGGCTGCCCGGGCAACATTTTCAACATGTTTTTCGTTACTTTCAGGAACCCCGCAAACAAAAAGAAAGGCATCACCGATGGTTTTCATCCTCTCACAACTGTTCTTAAGAGATATCCGGTCAAATGCCGTGAAAATCTCATTCAGTTCCCGCAATATCACTTCCGGAGCCATTGTTGATGAGGCGGAAGTAAAACCGACAATATCAGCAAAACAGACCGTAGTATCTGTAAAGAGTTGCGGAGCGCATTCTCCTGTTTCCAGAAGTTCCATACCAACACTTTTGGGAAGGACATTATAGAGCAAATCCTGTGATTTTTGTTTTTCTAAATCCAGCAGCTGATTCTTTTTCTCAAGTTTATGCTGCAAGTGATGGATTCGCAGATGGGTTCCAATTCGCGCAATCACCTCTGCAGGCTCAAAGGGCTTTGTAATATAATCCACTCCACCTGTTTCAAATCCCTGCAACTTATCCCTGGTGGAATCCAGCGAACTAATAAAGACAACCGGGATATCACTTGTATTTGCATCCTCTTTCAGGTACTCGCAGGTAATAAACCCATTTATCCCCGGTAATACAATATCCAGTACAATCAAATCAGGCAGAGTGTGTTTAACAATTTCCAGGCCCTCCTCACCCGACCCGGCAACAAGAACTTTGTAATTCTGTTTGATAAAAATCTTCGTCAAAAGCTTCTGGTTAACGGTAGAATCTTCGACAATCAGTATGGTCTGTTCCATTAGTTCTTTTTTCCACAGTTGGTGAATTAAAAATGCAATTTTCAAGGATTCGAAAAAAAAACTGAACGATTCCCATCAAACCTCTGAGTTCTTAAAAATAAGGATATCAAAGCAAATCAAGAAATACTACCATTATCACCGGGAAATTCAGGTTTGCCCCCAGGCAGATATAATGTTATTACGTAACTAATCAAAAGCAAGATCATTGAAAGACCTTAGTGCCTTACAGAACAATCTCTTGTTTTTTTCAAAGAAATTTTCTGATAAGGCACTTAGGAACGGGGGTAGATCATTCACATTCTGCCTAAACCCGCATATCAAAACGCTTCAAAAGAAATTTAAGGAAAATCAAACTTGGCTGAAACAGAAATAAGTGCTTTAATACAATGAACAATATAAAGGTTCCACAGAAAATCATACTTTACTGAAAATTTCGCCATCCCATGAAACTGTTACTTCTCCAGATTCTCTTTTTTGTTAAAAATAAAAAAGCCAAGAAAAATGTCTTTCTTCTGGCCAAATTTCTCTTTTTCCTTGCACTCATTATTGGATTATACAGCGTAACCTTTCATCTGATTATGGTGCACGAGGGAAGAGATTACAGCTGGATTACAGGCTTGTACTGGACACTCACCGTTATGTCCACCCTTGGTTTTGGTGATATTACCTTTTCCACAGATCTTGGACTCATCTTCACCTTGCTTGTTCTTATGTCAGGCGTTGTCCTGCTGCTCATCATGCTGCCTTTCACATTTATTCAATTCTTCTGGGCTCCCTGGCTTGAAGCCCAGAATCAGACAAGAACACCACGTTCGCTGCCGGAATCGACCAGAGGCCATGTCATCCTGACAAATTTTGACCCGATCACCAGAAATCTCGTTGAAAAGCTGAAGAAATATAAATACGACTACAGTTTTGTCACTTCAGACCAGCAAACAGCCATTGAAATATATGATGCCGGATACAAAATCGTGCTCGGAGAAGTGGATACTCCTGAAACCTACCAAAAGATGCGGGCTGACAAAGCCGCCCTTATCGTTGCCACAGCCGACGATTTAATGAACACCAATATTTGCTTCACAGTGAGGGAAATCAGTGACACTGTCCCCATTGCAGCGAGCGCGGACAATAAACATTCGCTCGACATCCTCAATTTCCCGGAAAACACCAACGTCTTTCAGTTTATGAACATGCTTGGTACCAACATGGCAGAAAAGACAATGGTTGTAAGACAGACCCATATAATTGGTAAGTTCGAACAATTACTCATCGGTGAATTTCCGGTACGTGATATCAACCACCTTGCCGGACAGACCCTTAAGCAATCCA
>DQVD01000327.1 GCA_015661935.1 Desulfocapsa sulfexigens
ACAAGCAAGCATGTTTGACAGATTTATTTGTACAGATTCAATATGTAGAGATTCGTTTACCTATGAGAATGGCTCACGCTGAATGACAGTTTAAGTTAGACAAGCTGAGATAGACCGAGAGTCTTTTGTCTCATTCAGTGTCAGTAATTAATCTATGGAAGTGTTTGACAAGGACATTTACACTGCCGCAACACAATCCATGCCCGCCCGTGACAGGGCAGGAAGATTTTTTTGATGATGGATGGCCTGGTTATGAAGAGCCAGTGTTTTCTGCTGATTGACACTTTTCCATATAAACGCATTTGTACGTCTTATCTCAGAATTTCGCAGGCGGTTGTTATCGCAATGTTTTCTTTCCTGAAGAATAATATTGAATTTCCATGGATATTTTCTGTAAAGTGTTATAACTGTGTGGGGGGGAGTTAGTGCATAGCCGTCAAGCTAAAGGGTAATTGTTTTAAATTGCGACTAAATTCCCGTTTTCCAATATAGTTAATGATCTGAAAAGCACTTCTGGTGAATAATTCTCACAGCCTTTTTTCTTTTCAAGCAAATGTTTTTTACTGCTAAGTATTAAAAACTCAACAAGATATAACTCTGCTGCAAGTGTACTATGGATGAATATTTTTTCCAGAGCGATAACATCGTGCATAAGCGTTTTGAATGCTTTAAAATAGCTGAGATTTTTCCCGTAATGTCGCCTAAGCAACATGCCTGTAAACCATGCTACTTGCCAGCATAGAACAATGAGTAATAATTTTGACCAGATGTAACATTCCAGACGATCCTTTTTAACTTTCTTGACTTTGTCTATTTTACAAAGCGATTTCCAGACCTTAAACGTCAGTTCTATTTGCCAGCGTAGAGTATAGATTTTCCATGCAGTTTCTATGCTGATTAATTCTTCAGGGGCAGAGGTTATGAACAAGTTTAAAGCATTACGGGCTTTAAACTTTTTACTTAGCTGTCGACCTTTACTCTTAGCTGTATTGTTCGCTTTTCGCATTCGCTCAAGATATGCAGCTTCGGGCAGCAGATATATGAAAAGGCGAACCTCAAGTTCCTGGTTCTTTCCGATAAATACCATTTCCTCAGTTTGCAGGATATTGTACTTTCGCATGGCTTTAACAATTGCTGGGAAATCCAACTCAATCATTGTTCCATCTTGTTCCTGGTACACTTTGGCCTGCGTATTCAATCGACAAAGAAAATCAGCTATTTTTTCAACAATACCCTGGAGCGCTTCAAGGTGCATATATGCTAAATCACGAACAATCAAATCACCGTTATGAATAACATCCAGAGTTAAAACTGAGTCTTTGGCATCCTGTTCATTGAAAGCATTAAGACTCAGATCAACAATATGACCACTTAGAAAATCATACTCAAATTGTATTCTGACATTGGCCTTGGAACCACTTCCGCCACTACCTGGATAATATTCAGCAAGAGACTCATCAATTTGAAAACAAACTGAATCTTTGATTAATATTCTCCTGAATTCCTCGCAATTACGGAATGATATTTTTTCAACAAGTTGTTGTTGAAGTAAGTTTTCCAGGGCTCCTTTGAGGAATTGTACAGCATATTCATTAAACCTATCATCTAACCCTTGTTTTGAGATATCAATACCATGCTTTTTATTTAGAGCAATAGTGAGATCATTCAAGCTTTGTTCATGCAAGCTGTTTGAATTAAATAGAATCAAGCTCAAAAATGTACATCCGTTCAACTTGCTGCTGCGTTGCACAAACTTATTCGTTTTTGCCAGTTTTTCAATTTCTTCAGGGTTAAAATGGTTTTCAAATTGTCCTTGCAATGATCTTTCAAGTTCTTGAATATTCTCGTTATTTAGTCTCGTTATGGCAAAGAAACTGCGTGTAATTCCTTGTAGCTTTTAGTATAATAAAATCACAATCTAACCTACTAAACATAACACTGGCGAGAACATAGAATTAATAATCATTCTCGCCCGTGAAAGAGGAGGCCATAATGAGGCTGGGAACAGAGAGAGGTTGAGGTTTCGTTGCGCCAATATCTAAAATAATATCAATATCATAGCTCCTTAGCTTGACGGCTATGGGGGCTTCTCTGCACAAATGGAATATATTTGATATTATGGTTGACAGTTAAGCATAATATCTAATAATGAAGAAGAGACCCTTCTTTTTTTGCAATTTTCAATCCGAAATATATCGCTCCAAGTCCTGTGGTTAGAAACACAATGGTTAATAAGGAGAGATATAATAATTGCTTGTTGATGTCCTGGAGTCCTGCCCCATTTAACAAAATTTGTCGCATAGCTTCAAGCCCATGAGTTATTGGTAGAACATCTGAAAAAGGTTTTAACCAGTTGGGCAGGATGGCCACGGGATAAATAGCTCCAGCAAGAAGTCCTGAACTCATAGCTAAAAGACTGGCAATGGGATTTCCCTGTTTAAATACAAGAATAAAAGATGCTGAAAGCAGGCCTAGTCCAAAAAAAGGTAACAGAGTCAGGCAAAATGTGATTATCAAGGCGAATAGATTTACAGGTTGTAATTGAATCCCAAAAAGAAATACACCAACAAGAAAGTAGATGAGGATTCTGAGGCTGGTTGAAACGAGTTTGTAAAAATAGGAAGAGAGTAAAATTGTTGTAATAGATGTGGGAGTGACAAGAAGAGATTCAAGTGTGCCAACAATTTGGGCTGTGCGGATCTCTGTGGCAAAAGTGTTTGTTGCGCTGGTCAGGTAATCGGTTAGAGCAATGCCAATCAGGACAAAAGAAAAATAATCTCCACCATAAGGTTCAAGTTGGGCAATATGCTGTCCGTCAAACATTTTAGAGAGTAGGAAAAAGGAAAATGTTGATAAGATAATCCCAAATCCCTGTGTAATAAAATTCAGCCGGTAGCTGGTTGCGATCTTAAAGTCACGCTTAAAAAAGGCGATAGGTTTTGCTAGTATTGGCTGGTTTTCTGTCATACTGACTCCGGTAGAGCATTGTCAACAATCCTGCTAAAAGCATGTTCCAGGTTTGGTTCGGAAGGTGTTGTAATATCCTGTAACTTTCCTGTGTGAAGAACTTTCCCCCTATGCAGGATTGCCACGCGGTCACAGATCTCATTTGCTTCATGCAAATTATGAGTGCACCAGATAATCGTTTTATGATTTTTTTGAACAAGAGTTTTTTTTGTGAAATCTAAAAGTTTACGGGTTGCAATTGGATCGAGACTGGTTGTTGCTTCATCAAGAAGAAGAACTTCCGGTTCGGAGAGCATGGCTCTGGCAATGGATAATCGTTGTTTTTGCCCTGCCGAATAGGACATGAACCTTGAATCTGCTTTATCTTCCATGTTGATTAGTTGCAGTACTTGTTTGATTCGGTCATGTTTGGCTGATCCGTGAAAATTATACAATGTAGCAAAGAAATCCAAGTTTTCCTTTCCTGTAAGGCGCCAGTAAAAAGTACGGTCATTGGTGTTAACCAGTCCTATTTTGTTTCTGATTTCTGAAGACTGGTTGTCCAGAGAAAGACCGGCAAGAGTGCCATGGCCGGTATCCGGGGTGACAAGTGTGGCAAGAATTTTTATCAGTGTGGTTTTTCCAGCACCATTTGGCCCAAGTAAGCCCATGACCTCACCTTTTTGTACTGTGAGAGATACATCGTCTAAGGCCTTTGTATATCGCGGTTTGCGAAAGAGAAAGGTTTTCCAGTTTCGTTCCGTGAAGGTCTTGGAGATATTTTGGAGTTCAATTGCCGGAACCATACAGTTTTAAATATGTGCGTGTTGGATGTAGAAAAAATCTTTTTCCAATTATACGTGAGAGAGTATGGGAAGTAAATAGTTGTGGAGGGAGCTTATTTCAGGATAATACCCCGTTCCCGGAGTTCGTTGATGATATCGTTAACACAATCGCCTAAGGGGCGTGTGCCGGTATCCAGTTCCATGTCCGGATTCTCCGGCGCTTCGTATGGAGAAGATATCCCTGTGTAGTTTTTAATCTCACCAGCTCGTGCTTTTTTGTATAGTCCCTTTACGTCTCGTTGTTCACAAATTTCGAGGGAACAGTTGCAGTAGACCTCGATGAGATTCTCTGAGCCGATAATTTGTTGCACCAGCTCACGGTCGGCTTTTAAAGGGGAGATAAAGGCAGTAAGTGAGATAACTCCGGCATCAAGAAACAGATTGATCATTTCAGCAATGCGACGCATATTTTCACTACGATCTTCCCGGCTAAATCCAAGGTCGCTACAAAGTCCGTGGCGAACATTGTCACCGTCAAAAACATACTTTCTGCATCCCATAAGATGGAGACGTTCTTCAACAGCGTGTGCCAGAGTTGATTTTCCCGATCCGGATAGACCAGTAAACCAAAGATTGGTACTCATGTGACCGTTTAAGGTTTCCCGGCGG
>DQVD01000254.1 GCA_015661935.1 Desulfocapsa sulfexigens
AAAATTCAAGGCAGGTGCCACAAACCCGGATGTCAACACCTTCCTCTTCCAATTTCCGCAAAGCTTCCAAGGCCTTACCGTCCGTACTTACAAGTTTTACCCCGCCATTATACAGAAGAATATGTGAAGGAAGAGGTGAGACTTCTGCAATAGTGGTAACATAGGTCTGCAGTAGAGCCCAACCCAGATCCCCGGATCCGCGGCCCATGGTATCAGAGGAAATCACATACACAAGATTACTGCTTTCAGGGAGTTCACAAAGATAATCATCTTTTTTAAAAGACATTTTATCCCCAGGTATATTACCGGGAATAAGAGTAACTAAAAAAGTACCATTTTGCCCATCTGAAGCACTCACCTCACACCCCTGGCTTCTGCCAAAGCGGAGCACATTTTCCCGGGATGCCTCGTTATCAACTACCACTCTAAAGGTTTTCTGGAGATTTTTTTCTAACTGTGCCTTGGCCCGTAATACTGGCTTCGGACAATTTAGTCCTATACAGTTCAATATTTCCATGAAAGATCCTTTATAAACTACAGGGAATTGTTCTTACTTTATACTTTTCAAAAAAAAAGCTGCCTTATCCCCTTCCAGGCATAGGCAGCTTAATGATAACAAGAACAATATATTAGTTGGCCGGAGCCTCCTCAGCAGGTGCCTCAGGGGCAGCCTCTTCTGCAGGAATCGCTTCTTCCACAACCTGAGCGGCAAGTTCTGTTTCAAGAGCAACTCGAATCTCTTCAAGGACTTTAAGGGAATTATTCTGAGCGGCAATTTTTGAAAGCAGAACATTCATGTTCAGTTTAGTACGAGCCAGTTCTTCTCCAGCGCCAACAAGAAGTTTGTCACGCTCTTCCAGAGCTTTCTCAAGAGCCAGAACACGCAGACGATACTCTTCAACTTCTACTGCAAGTGCCTGACTCTTTGCATTATACTCATCAACATTATTTGCAAGAGTAGCCTTTACATTTTCAAGTCCTTCATTAATTTTTGCAGCAACAGCAAGCTCCATATTCTTTTGTTTAATTTCTGCCATCGCGGCTGCAACAGCTTCTTCAAGAGTTACTATTGCACCGGACTTGTTTTCCAACTGATCCTGCAGAGCTTTCATTTCCTTAGCCGACTGAGCCTGCAGAGCTTTTATTTCCTTAGCCGACTGAGCCCGCAGAGCTTCCAATGCCTGAGAACCATCATCAGCCTCTGCCAGTAATTTCTTCAGGGTGGCAATCTCTTTCTTCTGACTGGCAATCTCTTTCTTCTGACTGGTAAGATTTCCCTTCAAGGTTGCAGCCCTCTTAAGCAGTTTCATATTCTGGGACTTCAGACCCTCTGCTTCTGCCAATGCTTTTTTGGCTGCATCACTGCTCTCACTAGCTGCGGCTGCATTTTCTGCTGCAACAGAAGCCTCAGCCTTCATAGCAGCCAATTGTCTTTCCAGGCTGTCACTTTTTTTGTCTTTAACCGATCCCCAGATCACTCCCAAGAAACAGAGAACAACCAAGGCAATGATGATATTGTTCTTACTCATAACCTTTCCTCACAAAAAATATATTTATCTGAAACCTACCAATAGCAATTATTATACAGGGATATAGTTAACCTACAGAAAATACGGGCAAGTGTCAATATCAATATGGTTGAAAAAGATCCCTTTTAAAGACGGCTTCAATCCTCCGGCAACACCCGTACAGCACCCTTATCTGCCGACGCAGCCAACATGGCATAGGCCTTAAGGGCTTGAGATACATAGCGTTCCCGATCTATGGGACGAAAAGCACCCTGCCCTTTTTCATTTTCTTTTACACGACGCTGCGCAAGTTCCTCGTCTGTTAACAAAACATTAATTTTTCGTTCAGGAATATCGATTTCAATTTTGTCCCCGTCTTCCACAAGCCCAATGGCCCCGCCTGCGGCCGCCTCCGGGGAAACATGACCGATGGAAAGCCCTGAAGTTCCGCCGGAAAAACGACCATCGGTTATGAGCGCACATTCTTTCCCAAGATGTACAGATTTCAGGTAAGAGGTTGGGTAGAGCATTTCCTGCATCCCTGGGCCGCCTTTGGGTCCTTCATAGCGAATTATAACAACGTCCCCTGCCGTTATGGTTCCATCAAGAATGGCATCACACGCAGTTTCCTGAGAGGAATAGACTCTGGCTGTCCCCTGAAAATTAAAAATTGATGGATCAACACCTGCAGTTTTTACAATACAGCCATCAAGTGCGATATTTCCATACAGCACAGCGAGTCCACCATCTTTACTATAGGCGTGATCCAAATCCCGGATGCAACCATCAGCCCGATCAAGATCAATGCTCTCATACATATTCTGCTGTGACCCCATGACTAAATTACGTCCACTTTGTGCAGACGCACTGAGATACAATTCACGAGCTTCATCAGCACAGCCCTCTCCGGTAACATCCCAGCTTGCCAGTATGGTTTTAAGCGTTTTACCTTCCACCCGACTGACGCTGCTGTCAATCATTCCCGCCCGGTCAAGTTCTGCAAGAATAGCCATGATACCACCTGCCCGATTCACATCTTCCATATGGTAATGTGACGATGGCGCGACCTTGCAAAGGTTCGGTATCTTGCGTGAAAGTTCATCGATATCAGTCATGCTGAAATCAACTTCAGCCTCATTTGCAATGGCCAAAAGATGCAAAACAGTATTAGTGGAACCACCCATGGCGATATCAAGTGCCATGGCATTTAAAAACGCTGCTCGAGTAGCAATATTCCGGGGAAGCACTGAGCTATCCTCCTGCCTATACCAGGAATCGGTCATCTCAACGATCCGTTCTGCTGCACGCTCAAAAAGATTCATACGATTCGCGTGGGTAGCAACAATGGTACCATTTCCAGGCAATGCCATTCCTAACGCTTCATTCAATGAGTTCATGGAATTTGCGGTGAACATCCCAGAGCATGAGCCACAGGTGGGACAGGCACAACGTTCAACCACATCGACAACTTCATCACTTACTTCCTTATCAGCACCCATGACCATGGCATCCACCAGATCATATCGTTTTTCACCATCAACTCCTGCTTCCATCGGCCCGCCGGAAACAAATATGGTGGGGATGTTTAAACGCATACTGGCCATCAGCATACCGGGCGTAATCTTATCGCAATTACTGATACAAATCATGGCATCAACAGTGTGGGCATTACACATATATTCCACGCTGTCTGCTATAAGCTCACGTGATGGCAGCGAATAAAGCATTCCGGCATGACCCATGGCTATGCCATCATCTATGGCAATCGTGTTAAATTCTGCTGCAAAACAACCAAGTTCTGCAATTCTTTTTTTTAATTTCTGACCAATCTCATGCAGATGTACATGGCCCGGTACAAATTGAGTGAAGGAGTTAACGATGGCAATAATCGGCTTTCCAAACTGCTCTTCTGTTACTCCATTAGCACGCCAGAGACTTCGTGCTCCGGCCATTTTTCTTCCTTGGGTTGTTGTATCAATGCGTAAAGGGATTGTCATAATGTTTAACCTCAAGCTCACTTATCTTTCTTTAATAAATAAAA
>DQVD01000142.1 GCA_015661935.1 Desulfocapsa sulfexigens
CAGGGAGAGGGGTTCTGCGTCCAATGACGTATTGGCATGTGAAATTTATGCTTTCAGACGGTTAAATTGGGCCGTCTGGGAATTGCTGGTGTTCAGTCATTGATAGCTGAATACTGAGCACTGGAAACTCAGATCAGCCAGGTTTCCATTTTTGTGGTATATTGTTGTTGCCACGGCGGAAAAGACAACAGCTCACGATATTATTTACGAGGTTTGTGAATATTCATTTAATCAACAATGGAATAATGACTAAAAAACTTACAAGTATCGAGTCCGACGCATTAAAGGCCAATCTTCTGGAAACAGCTGAAGAAGTAGTTATTGACCAGGACTTACTGGTTTTGCTTGATGTTGTTACACGTTATAAGGGCTTGCATAACACCCTTGAAAGTCTTCTTTACGAGATCTGTCACCCCTATCGGAACTGGAATATCCTTATTCCCCAGCTTCGCAGTTTTGTTTTAAAAAACAGCAACTATTACAAGCGCCACGAGAAAGGGCCTGAGGCATTTACTCTTTTTGCCGGGATTTTTATTGCTGCCATGAAAGACTGTGAGCGAAACAGCAAACTTCTATCACAAATTATTGAGTCTCAGGTGGCCTGGGTAGCCAAGATGGTGGATCTCTTTTCTGTGGAAGATCTCTATCGGTATCAGTCAGCCTTGAATGACTATTTTGAAAAGCTTATTGAACTTGATGATGGAGAAAGCCCCATCATGATGCACATTGTTCAAGGGCAGCATCCCATGAAAAAGTTGGCCATCTCTCTGCTTGCTTTTGTGGAAAAAGGAGCGGAGGCATTTGATTATTGCCCAATGGCCAAACTTATGCAGGCAATATTAAAGAGAAACTATATCTATTGGCTTCATGAAGAAGATCCTCTTCCCTGGTTTCTTGATCATTGCGGGGTGTTGTGTGAAGATTTTCAATCAGGGCAGTTGTTCTCGGCCATTTCCCATGAATCCATGGAGAAAAATAATAATGCTGTAACAAATATTGATACAGAAAAAACACCAGTTACGGCATTGCGTGATATCTTGGATTTACCGGCCCATGTTGATATTGTGCGCTTATATAAAGAGATTCCCGCAAGACTTGCTGAAGCGGATGAAAAAGAGCTGGGAACATCCCGGGAACAGGGCTTGTCATTAAATCGTTTTGCCGAGAATCAGAAACTTCTTTTTCTCTTTCGAATTATGGACACCAAGGGGCTGTACCTGATCCATGAAGAAACCCTTCGTGAGATCAACCGCTCCCTGGTTCAGCTTATTCGCCTTCAGAAGTTTGAAGAGATTGAAGAATTCCTCCTCACCGCATTTCAATTACTGAAAGCAAATGTACGAAAATATCCTCATACTTCACTGCAGTGTATTCAGGTACTCGGCGGTGAAGTTTTTAAACGCAAGAATGGTCGCATGGTGGAGACTTTTCTCTGGCAGGCTGTTCGGTTCGGGTTTCAATATGCCAATGTAACGGGTGTTGATGAAGACTGGCAGCCCATTACCAACCCTGCTCATCTTGCCAACATCAGGGTCTGGCTTAATCTTATCATGCAGGAGCCTAAATGGTGCGGTACTCTTTTTTCTGCGCTTATCATTAATATTAAGCTTTCCGGAACCTGTGTTAAAGACACGGATCTTTTTCAGCGGGATATCACTAACCTGCTCAATCATCCCATTGAACCGATCTATAACCTTGCCAAACAATTTACCAAGCTTATGCCGGTTTTCTTCAACGAGATTGGAGCTGAAGGTGATCTGCGCAAGGTCTCAACAGAGCTTGATGAAATCCATAAACGACGTGATCTTCTGATTCATTTTTTGCGAAAGCAGAGTCACGTGGAGAGTTCCAATCTTATTGTCGGTTTTATTAAAGCTATTTTTATCTTCTGGCTGACTAAAGAGAAGAAAGTGCTCCGTCCTTTTCTTCCCGATGAAGTGTACTCCGAGGTTGAAACGGAAGGGATTTTTATCGATGATCAGCATATGCTGGCAAGCCGTATTCAGCAGCAGCTCGAGTTTTCTTCACCCGATGACCTTTTATCGTGGAAACAGGAGGAACGGCAGATTTATTTGGCTCGCCAGTATGATATACCAAAGTTGGAATTACGGCGCTTTGATCTCCTGGTTCATATGTTTCAACTGCTGAACCAGAAGTATAACCTGGGGTTTCAGGAACTGCGAACAGAACTTGAGCAGGCTGCCCAGGAAGGGTTTCCAGAGATGGAAGATCTTCTCCTGACACTTGAAAACTGTACTACTACTGAGTGTATCGAAGCTTTGCTGTATGCGTTGGAGGGTCTAAAAGAGACGATTCTCTCACCAGAAAAATTTGAGGCAAGGGAGGATATTTATTACAAACGGCATATTGCCGTCGATATTCCGTCGGTGTACGGCAAATATCGTGAGAAGAAATTTGACAGCCTTTCCTTAAGTTTTCGTCTGGAAAATCTTACTAATATCTTTTTAGAGCGACTGCCTGAAACAGTAAATTTATCCATCATTACTCAGGCGACATTTTATAGCATCGTTAAGTGCTTAAAACTGTATCTCCGTGCTCTTCAGGTGGATGGAATCTCATCGAGACGACTTGAGACTTATTTGTCTCTGCTTACAAGTTCACTGAATGTCAGAAGGTTCTCTTATACCCAGTATCTTGACATCTTTCGCGGCCTTTCAGAAGGTGTCAAGGATGTTATTTACTCCTATTACACCAATATTCATCAGAATAATCTTACCATTATTACTCCGCAGATAGGTCCCAATAATCTGCTCACAAACTACAGGTCTCTTTGGAATGATGACGATAAAACAAATTCTATCCATAGTCTTTCAGAGGCTTTTTTAAGAGAGCTGATTGCCACTACTTTTGGTTTGCAGCATCTTGATAATTTTATCACAAGAATTATCGGGACACTTGAGAGCCAGAAAGATATTTTGGATGAACGCCGGCTTGATCTGCTTATGACCTACAACCCCGAACGAGCCATATCTCTGCTTCACCAGAGCAACCCCTATACCCACGACCTGATCCATCTTGGTAATAAAGGCTATAATCTGGTGATGCTCTGTGAGGATGAAAAATCCATTCCACCGGCATTTATTATAACCACTGAAATCTTCCGTTGCCGGGAGATTATTTATGGTTTTGATAAGGCTCGTGAAGAGTTTATGCAGCGCATTCGAAAGTCCCTGACCGAGCTTGAAAAGATTACAGGCCGGGATTTTGCCGATACCAGGGATCCTCTTTTGCTTTCAGTTCGTAGTGGAGCCGCCGTTTCCATGCCTGGTATGATGGCCACGATTCACAACGTTGGAACCAATGAAGAATTGATAGAAGAAGCTGCAAGGGAGCATGGCGATTCCTATCTCGCCTGGGATAATTACCGGCGGTTTCTGCAATCCTGGGCCATGATATCAGGTGTCCCCCGAGACGAATTTCAGGTACTTATGAACGATGCCAAGGCAAGGCACAATGTGAGCATGAAAGGCCATTTTTCTCCTGAGCAGATGAAGGATCTGGCACTTGAATATCAGAAGCTTATTCGGAATAAGGGCCTGGGGATTCCCGATGATCCCTGGCTGCAGTTGGTAACAGCAATTGAGATGGTTTTTGATTCCTGGGAGACGGATAAGGCTGCAGATTACAGGAAAATTATGGATGTTTCCGACTCATGGGGAACTGCGGTTATTGTTCAGGCAATGGTCTATGGCAACAAGAGCCAATCCTCCGGTTCCGGTGTTCTCTTCACGGCTCATCCCTATCGCAAAGTGCAGCGGGTTGCGCTTTGGGGCGATTATGCCTATGGCGATCAGGGTGAGGATATCGTTTCGGGGCTGGTGAACAGCTATCCGATTTCAGTGGAACAGGCGGAGCTTGATGGCCGTGCAGTGGATAAGACTCTAGAGGTACGTTATCCGGATATCTATCAGGAGTTACTTGGTATCTCAAGAGAGCTTGTGTACGACAAACGCTGGAATCCGCAGGAAATTGAATTTACCTTTGAAGGGCCTGATGCCAGTCAGTTGTATTTACTGCAAACACGCGATATGATAACTATTAAAAAACAGGAGCGATTCCAGGTCTTCACAGATGCTGAAGCTGCTGAGATTGCATATCTTGGTAAGGGAATTGGCGTTTCAGGTTCAGCCCTTTCCGGTCGTGCGGTTTTCACAGAAGAAAATATCCATGAACTAAGATGCACAGATCCTGACACTTCACTGATTCTGATTCGTTCGGATACTGTTCCTGAAGATATAAAAGTGATTGACATGGCAGAGGGACTGCTTACATCCAGAGGGGGCCAGACTTCCCATGCCTCGGTGGTTGCTGTGCGTCTGGATAAAACCTGTATTGTCGGTTGCAAACATTTGAAGGTGTATGAAAATC
>DQVD01000323.1 GCA_015661935.1 Desulfocapsa sulfexigens
AAATTGGCCGCATGGAAGCATGCTCAGTCTCTTTCTTATAGGCTATGGGGTTTTCAGGATGTTTGTTGAACTGTTCCGGGAACCGGATCAGCATATTGGGTTTCTCATAGGCTCCCTTACAAGAGGACAACTTCTCAGTGGATTGATGGTGCTTGGCGGGATTGTGATTTGGAGGGTACGGGCAAACTCAACAAAAACATAAACAATTAGTGCCTTACAGAACAATTTCTTGCTTTTTTTCAAAGAAATTTTCTGATAATCCACTTATCCAGTAAACTGCCTTTCCTCCTGAACAGGGTTAGACAATTTTACTTACACAGATGTTTTTTTGTTTCCGCGTAGCAGCTCCATCCCAACAAAAACAATTACAGGGCTAAGGTTTCGGCCACATAAAGCATCCTTGCTCCACTGACATTTCTACTCATCCCACGATGTTTCGCAGTTAATGTTCCCATTGGCACCACTATTAAAACCTTACTGGAGTTTTGCGAAGACAACTCACGAGCTTTAATCACCGCTTTCACCATGGAAACCGGGCATTTAAGAGAAACAGAAATAAATACTTTCTCATCCTTTAATGCTCCAAGCACTCCCGCAGCCGAACCATCCGCATTCACCAGTTTCAGATCCGCTGAAAAATCACTCTTTTGTCTCCCATCCACCTCAGCACAATTTGAAATTTCTTTAAAATTATCAATAATGAATGCCGCCAGAGTAACCATCCCCCGATCATAATACAACCCGACACAGTAGTTGAGCAGTTCATTTTCAGGTATATGATCCTGCAAAATGGTCAACAGACTCTTCACACCAGACACCACCTCTCGTCGATATCTGAGCTGAATATCACTGGCGGACGAATCTTCCCGGTGATAAGACACGTATTCATGCATCATAAAAAACTGGCCGATTAAACGTCTTAACAGATCACTCCGAAACAGATCCTGGTAATTTTGTTTAATAAATTCTTGAAACTCTCTCTTTTTGTCCTGAAGCTCTTCAACTGTTTTGATTGAACTGCTTGAATCAAGCAGTTTTTTCCCCTGTAACATCTTCCTGACAAAACCATACTCACCTTCGTCTTCAACCAATTCATCTCCAGACATCAACAACCTGTAAAAAAGTCTATTATCACCTCCAGCAGTAAAGGATGGTGATTCCCGTACGTCTGTAATCGTTACAACATCCGACTTACTACCTACAATTATAGGGTATTGCTGACCACCTGAAAAAACAAGCATAGCCAATCCGGTATAAGAAACTTCCACACTCCGGCTACCACCTGCCGGCAGAGAACCACTGAAAATTTCAATATTTTTAAGCCCGGCATACCCCTGAAGCTTAAAATCTACAGTGGTTTCAGTCTGATTAAGCAGCTTTACCTGTCCCTGTCCCCTATTTGGTGAAGCAATGGTAAAAGTAAAAACAAATAAGATGGATAACATCACTTTTAAGCTGGTTTTCATTATTTCGAATCTCTCCTCCCTGTAAAAGACAAAGCTCCCTCCGACAATATCAGAGGGCGCTTCAGTTAATCCTTAAGGCACCGTACACTAAAGCCGTTCGCACGGTTGTTGCTGTTCATGTTGGCGTTACCGCTGTTAAAGTTCAAGTTGCGGGCGTTGCTGCCATTCACCGTGGCGGACCAGTAGTTGCCGTTGCTGTCTGCGTTGTTGATGGTACCATTGTTGTGGTTACGGTACCCTGCCACAACAAGCAGACGGACAAACACTTTACACCTTCAAAACCAATCATAATCAAAGCATCGGTCTTGAAGCAGGAGACAGACGCTCCCTTCTGCCCGAACTTCCTGTTCCGGCGGTTTGTCAGGATTAATATGGCACTCCCGCAAAATAAACGGTTCCATTATTTTACGACTCCGGCCATATATTTCTGCCAGCCAACAAGCTGGATGGAAACATCTTCCACTTTATTGTTCAGGAAGACAAATGGTTTGTTCCCAATTATTTGCAAATCCTTTGCCAACCGTAATAATAGACGAATCGTTTCCACATTTTCCCGTGCCTCTGCGATACGCTTCAGTCTGTTTTGTTTCTGACTTTTGTTGGCTTTGTAGATGTTTATAACCAGTTCAAGAGCTTCATTTTTCAATCGTTCGCCAATGGTGTATTTGTACTCCCTTGGAAACAGTTTTGTCCTTTTGAAAATTTCTATCAGCAGGTCATAAGCGACTTTATAGACAGGCAGGGCTGTGTATAGTGCCATAGCAGATTACGGATATTTGGTATTACTTTGGTATGGGTAGCGTTAAAAGAAAAGAAGAAAAAGAACTGCGGGCATAATCTTTTCCTCGATTTTACTATAAGCTTGTAACTGTTTGCCTGGCCCAGAATACCCAGATACGAATTCATTTTTGTTCGTATCTGGCTGATAACCTGTCCCTCTATTCTTTTTTCAGTATCCAGCAGAGTATTAATCTCAGCTATTGCCTGAAAAAAATTATTCTTTGTTCGCCTACTGATATATTTTCGGTAAGGTTTTATAAAATGCCCGAGAAACAACACCCCTTTTGTATAATGCTGCAAATATATTTTCCCCGGATGAACCTCTAAACCAATTGAAGCAAGTTCCTTGCGTACATTGGCAATAACAGTGCGCAGATATTCACGGGAATGGTGAACAAAAACCATATCATCAACATATCTTCCGTAATATTTCATGCCCAGTTTATGTTTTACAAACTGATCGAAATCATTCAAAAATATATTGCCAAAGAGTTGAGAAGTCAGATTGCCGATGGGCAACCCGCAAGCAACATCAGCATAAAACTGACTTTTACTTTTGGGCAGACCATGCCATTGAGCCCTTGAACATTTAATTCTACAGTTTTCAGTAACACGGGTAAAGATAACCTGATGCAATAAATAATCGACGACTTCCCTCGGTAAACCACCATAACAGGTACTTCTGCCAGATAATATCCTCTGCACCTTGTGCCAGAGCATTTCATGATTCATATTTCTGAAATAGCCGCTGACATCCAACTTCAGGATATGGGCATCACGTTGATAATTACGGCTGCACGAACGGATAAACCTGTCTATCCGTTTTATCCCGTACAGGGTTCCTTTTCCTTTGCGGCAGCTGTAGGTATCATGAATTAACTTGCCTTCAACAATATGATTTATACACCCGTGTAACAGGTGATGCACCACCCTGTCCCTGAAATCAGCAGCAAAGATTTCACGTTTAACGGGTTTATTTACAATAAAAGCGATACATGGCTTTGGCTCATATCGACGTTGTTCAATTTCTTTAGCGAGCTGTAACAGGTTATGTTCAAAATCGATTTCAAATTTCAGCTGGTTTCTGGTATTCCTCTTGCCTTGACGTGCACGATAATAGGCTTCGAACAACCTTATTCGCAAAAGCGAATCATTTTTCACATTCATCTATTCCATTCAATTTTCCCTGCAATTCGACGATAAAATCCATAGCCTCCATGGGAGTTTTTCGCATCACCTGAAACCCGGCAATCTGTTTTTCGATATTTGTCATATTGCTTTCACTCTTTATTTTAGCTGGAACCTCTGCCTGTTTTTGCTCTTTACACCACTTACTGTAATCACCTTTCTTTTTCCAGTCGATACCGGCAACCGTCAGCAATCCCTCTGACTCATCAATTGCACCACCAATATTACTTAACTGCTTTTTTACATCTTCAATAATTGTTACGGGAAAGCCGCAGCTATACACATGCTGATTGACAAGCCTGATAAATTTTACTTTTATTTTCAGCGTCTTTATATTCTCTGTAAACAACATTGCCTGCTGATTATACAGCTTATAAAATGCTCCCTCCCGGTGCAGAGTTAATTGTCGTTCATTTGTCGCTAAATCTATCTTTTCCTGTGTATTCATACATTTTAATAAAGGTAGAGTGTAAAAAAAATCGAGGGCTACGCCCTACATTAAATCCTTTTTGGTTTCTAGTCCACATACCTTGCCACCCCCTGCACCCGCAAAAAGACGCGGGATGCAGGGGGAAAGTGACAAAGTGATAAATAAATCAAAGTGTCTTAATCCTTAAGGCACCGTACACTAAAGCCGTGCGCACGGTTGTCGCTGCTCATGTAGGCGAGACCGCTGCTAAAAATCAAGTAGCGGGCGAGGCTGCCATTCACCGTGGCGGACCAGTAGCGGCCAATGCTGTCTG
>DQVD01000015.1 GCA_015661935.1 Desulfocapsa sulfexigens
GAAAAAGATGCCAATTTCCGAGAGGATCCAACTTGTTGAGGATATCTGGGACACTATAGCAACAGTGCCGTCAGAGTCTCAAGGTACCCTCAAACTTTCCAAGACAGAACTGGCAGAATTAGATCGTCGCCTAGAGTTCTGGGGACAGTACACTTATCTTTTGCG
Organism: Desulfocapsa sulfexigens; assembly: GCA_015661935.1. GTDB lineage: Bacteria > Desulfobacterota > Desulfobulbia > Desulfobulbales > Desulfocapsaceae > Desulfocapsa > Desulfocapsa sulfexigens_A. The sequence goes on from DQVD01000015.1 coordinate 166, forward strand.
CCTATAGAAATAATTACATATACTGTCGCCGGAACTCCCCGCTGGAGCGGAGGACGAAAGGAAAATCGTGCTGATCATTTTATCGTGGCCTGTCCCCTTTCTTCTCTTAGTTTCCCGCCGACGGCGGGTGGGACAGGAGGAAAACTGTCATTTCAAGACCTGACCCCATTCTTTGTACATAACGAACTTTTACAATCAGAAGCATAAATACTGATGCTCTATACATTTACTATACACAATGTATTTATCGACATGTTAGCAGAACACCAAAGAAAGCAAGTACACCACCCGCTACCTTTTCAATCAAAAAAATCCAATTACCCAGCCATTTTTTTATTTTTTGATTACCAAGAAGCCCTGCGACTCCCATATCCCAGACCAGGACAATCCCCGTCATCCATAAACCATACAAAGCCCGTATGACAAAAGGAGTTTCGGGGGAGACCATCACAGTGAATAAAGAGAGGTAAAAAATTGCATTCTTCGGGTTAAGAATGGCTGACACAAACCCAATGGCAAATTGATGCCGTATGCTTTTCACATGGAGGCAGCTGACATTCGTCTCGTATTCAAGCGAACGTGCAGGAGTACGCAAAAGGAGAATACCTATATAGAACAGATAGCCCCCGCCAAGATACTTTAGAATAAGCATCAGGCTTGTCATTTCTTTTACCACTTCAAGGCCGGCAACTGCAATAAGCAGATAAAGGCCATTTGCTGTAGCTATCCCCAGGCAAACTGCAAAAGCATATCGCAGCGGCATGCGAAGAGATGTCTGCATGATAAGAAAGAAATCAGGCCCAGGACTCAAAAGAGCCATAAAATGTACTGAGGCTATCAATAAAAATTCCATACTTTTCCTTTTTTTGGAAAAGTATAGACTCTCTTGAAAGAGAATTATTGTATAAAATTGACTTGATATTCTCTGGGGGTAACCGTAGTCATAGCCTTAAAATGACGATGAAAATGGCTTTGGTCGAAGAATCCACATTCCAGAGCAATTTGAGCCAAATCCTTACCCTCTCGCAATAGTTTCCTGGCAAGTTCAATTCTACAGTTTAAACGATATGCATGGGGTGTTATGCCCGTAGCCGTCTTAAAATGCCTGAGTAGTGTGTAGGGGTTCACCTGCAGTTCTGCGGCCAATTCTCCCATGGCAAGATCTTTCTCTAAATTCCTGCTCAACTGCAACTTCAGACTTTCCACATGCGAAGAGGGTTCATTTATTATGGCTCCTGGCTCACAACATCGTAAAAATATGCTGCTGTTAAGCTCAACCAGCATCTGTTCTTTTTTCAGCAACTCACCTCCATTATCCATTAATGATTTCATGGTGGTTATGTACTGTTCATACAGGGAACTATCTTCTAACAGAATTTGGTTTACCCCCCGAAACGACTGCACCTGCCATAAGGACTGCTGTACCTGAAGGCACCAGTCAACATCAAGGTAAAGCATGTAATAACTACGTTCACATGACTGGCAGGGATTGCAGGAATGAAGGATTTCAGGATTTATCAATGCCAAGCTTCCCGGCTGGAGACGGGCAGTTTGTTTACCGACCTGATAGAGCACCTCACCATCATCTATAGCCCCAACACTATAGGTCTTGTGCATATGGGGTTTGTAATGCCTGCCACTGTTTACAGTATGATGACATTCTGCAAAAGGCAGGGACTGGTGTTTCAGAAATTGTTCGTCGCTCATTTATCCTCGGAGTTCTCAGGACAGTATACTTATCTTTTACGCCTATAGAAATACTTACATTTACTGTCCCCGGAACTCCAGGAACTCCGGGAACTCCGGTATTAACACTACCACTAAAGAGGTTATGAAAAATTCTATGTTTACCATCGTGAGTTCCTTTTAGAGCTCATTAACGCCCCGCAAACTTTACTTTTTCTTTCTTCAAAAAAGCGCTGGTTCCATTTCTGAAATCTTCAGTAGAAGCGACTAAGCCGAAATAATCAGCTCCCAGTCTGGCCGATTCATCAATGGACAGATCCAAACCTCTATGTACTGCGTCCCAGGTAAGGTTCGTGGCGATGGGTGCGTTTTGTAAAACCTCCTGCAGTAAGATTACTCCTTCATCCTGCAAATTTTCCGGTGCAACAACCCGGTTCACCAAACCTATCTCCAAAGCCTCATCTGCATCAATCATTTTTCCGGTAAGCAGCAACTCTACAGCACTACTTTTTCCGACAAGACGAGGAAGACGTGTTGTTCCACCCCAACCAGCAACTGCACCAATCCGAACTTCCGGGTGACCAAGTTTTGCAGAACTAACCGCAATCCTCATCATACAGGATTCCGCCAGCTCCAGACCGCCACCCAAAGCAAACCCGTTTATTAGGGCGATTGAAATTTTCCC
>DQVD01000425.1 GCA_015661935.1 Desulfocapsa sulfexigens
AATGATTCACACAGAAACTTTGTTTTTCCGATACATGAACCAAATCTTCAAGGTGTATTCCTTTGAGCAACTCTCTGCCTGCCTGACAATTGTCAAGAAATCCATGGGGGCCTATTTTAACAAGAAAGCCCTGATCATGGTATGTTTTTATTGCCCTGTCTGCCAGCTTCTGCTTTTCGATCAACAGAATCCGGTTGTCCGGATTCTGTTGCAGCAGAAACCACGCAAGACTGAGTTCAGCCCCGACAATGACAGTATTATGGGTTTTTCTCATATTGTATATCAAAGCACATTACCATAAAACATGCAATCAAATGTGCACTAATTGTGCATCCACTGTGTAAATTATTGCACAAAAGAAAATCACCTATTGACAATATCCCGGTATCGTGGTACATCCCAACTAAATTCCTGTCAACCAGTATGGTCAGTATCTATCGGAACACGTGGAGTTATGGACCTATGGAAAACTGCCACATGCCAAAATACAGGGATGAAGGTTTTTCAATGGATCTTGATAATCTTAAAGGCATCTACCGTGCCAATACCCTGGCTCGTGTTAATGTCTCTGACAGGATCGCCACCCCGCACGCCCAGGGAGAGTTTGAGGAGTTCCGGGAGAAATTCGGAGACCCTGCTCAGGGGGCACTGCTCTATCACTAGGCATGTCTGATCGAGCTTGTCTATTCCTGTGAGCACACCACTGAACTCCTTGAACAGGATGATATTACAGATACCAATATCAGGGTTAAAGTGGAACCAAAGGCAGGCCGGGGTGTTGGTCACGTGGAAGCGCCGAGGGAACTCTTATCCACGACTACACCACCGACGAAAACGGTTTGATTGTCAAGGCTAATATGATTGTGGGTATCACCCATAATATTGCGCCTATGAGTATGAGTGTTAAACAGGCAGCCATCCTCTTATAAATGACGGTGTCTATGGCGAAGGACTGTTGCACAAGGTAGAAATGGCGGTGCGCGCCTATGACCTGAATGTCCTGTGCTGCACACTGCCTGGATGGCGGCATGGCCCTGACCGTGATTCTGCTGGACAGTTCCGGCAATACCGTGAGTACACTCAGCAACAAGTAGAGGTTCATAACAATGTATCGGAAGAACAAAGTTACTGTGTGAATCATTGTCGGAAGTGGATACCAGATGAAAACCAACTGTAATTATTTCAGCCGGAGGCTGCTAACTATTCTGCCTTCTGTCCTCTGGCTTCTGTCTTCTGAATGTGTCCGCAGGGCATCATGTCCACAGTTTACCGTGGAAATCCCCACAACTGAAGAAATAATTCCTGATTTAATCTTGCCTGATACAGGCGGAAAGGAAGTGAAATAAATTGAACATATTGCATGTACCCTGCCGGACATCTGGAAAAACCGAACAGGCTATGAAAACAAAAGCAGTCACAGGAGAAAAGAACCGATGAATCCCATCAAGACCACCGTCCTTATCGTTATGGCCCTGTTTATTCTGGAAGGATGTTCCTCGGGGGACAGGTGCAGAAAGATTGTGACAGAAAAGTGTACCAGTTGTCATTCCATTAATACGAGCTGTCAACAGGAGGAGAAAAGCAAAAAATACTGGGAAGTCACAGTGGATCAGATGATCAGGCTTAACGCTCCAATATCCAACAGAGAAAAGAAAAAACTGGTCAGGTGTCTTGGCAAATCCAAAAACTTGACCGAATTATGTGAGAAATGAAAAGTCCTCCATCATGTTGTGCAGGGCTTTTTTGTGCTAAAAAAAACAGGCTTTAAGGAGCGAGAATTGAATAAGTGATGCATTCAGGCACTCAGATTTAGGTAAGATTTGGTTGCGCCGATTGCACAAAACCGCAGGACTGGCGTGCCAATTCGAGGATTTTGTGATTGAGAAGCAAGCAAAATATACCGGAAGCAGAGTGGCATAAATGTGTTCTTATTTAATTTTCGTTCCTAAGGGAAGCCGCAGACCCATTAAAGGGGGAGATATGAATCAGAAAGATTTTGAACGTGTCCAGGATCGGCTGGGTGGTGTATCGCGCCGTGATTTTATGAAACTCTGTTCGACACTTGCAGCAACAATGGCTTTATCGACAACAGCTGCTCCTGCAATTGCCAACGCTATTACCAGTCCTATGCGTCCTCCGGTTATCTGGCTTCACGGTTCCGAATGTACCGGTTGCAGTATGTCGCTCCTTCGTGCAGAACATCCCTCCATTGAAAAGTTGATTTTTGACATGATTTCAATGGATTTCCACGAAACACTGTCTGCCGGCGCCGGCCATCAGGCTGAGGAAGCCCTGCATAAATCAGTAGCAGAGAATGTTGGTAAATTCATTCTGGTGGTTGAAGGAGCAGTACCTCTTGCAAACAATGGAACCTTCTGCAGGATTGCCGGACACAACTTTGTGGACACAGTCAAGGAAATTGGAGAACAGGCCGGAGCGGTAATTGCCATTGGCTCCTGTGCAGCCTGGGGCGGAGTCGCTGCCATGGATCCTAATCCCACCGGATGTGTTGGTGTGAATGAAGTATTGCCCCATACCAAGGTTGTCTCTTTACCGGGGTGCCCGCCAAATCCTTATAATCTTCTTTCCACCATTATCCATTATCTAACATTTAAAAAACTGCCTGCACTTGACGCTGAAAACAGGCCAAAGTTCGCCTATGGACGGTTGATCCATGAACACTGTGAGCGCAGACCTCATTTTGATAATGGCCGTTTTGCCAGAAAATTCGGTGATGAAGAACATCGAAAGGGCTATTGCCTCTATTATCTCGGGTGTAAGGGGCCTGTCACTTATGCAAACTGTTCCACAAGCCAGTTTGGTGATGCCGGATCTGGCTGCTGGCCTGTTGGGATAGGCCACCCCTGCTTTGGTTGTGCGGAAAAAGGCGTTGGCTTTAACGTCCCGCAGTTCACAACAGCTCCGGTAATCCATACTACACCGACTGCCGGCCATGCTCCAATTTCAGTCGAACGTGGAGAGGGCGCTTCTGTCGGTGCTGCTGCCCTCATGGCCGGGGTGGCAGGGGCAGCAGTAGGAGCTGGGGTTGCATTTACAGCTAAACTCGGTGGAAAGGAGGAGAAAAATGAAAATAAAGAGGCGTGATTTCCTCAAAGGTGCTGCCGGAAGCATGGCTCTGCTCGCACTGGATGGAAAGGACGTCCAGGCAAAAACAGTACAGACATTGCCACCGGAAGCCGTAGGAATTCTTTTTGATTCAACACTATGTGTGGGGTGCAATGCATGTGTGGCTGCCTGTAAAAAGGCAAATAATATGCAGCCGGACTTTACGGAGGGGCAGGATATCTGGGACCAACCAGTAGACTTATCGCCAAACACACTGAATGTAATTAAAAAATTCACAAATGGAACCGGTGAAACCAAAGATGCTGAAATCGACGGTTATGCCTTTATCAAAAGGCAG
>DQVD01000198.1 GCA_015661935.1 Desulfocapsa sulfexigens
AAGGTAAGCGTTTACCGGTACCTCATTTTCGTCCGTTTGGGACTGCGTAGCATATGGAGTTATATGTGAGCAGGCGCAAACGGACGAAAATGAGGTGCTGGTGAACGCTTACTTTATTTGAACATTTTGGTTTAAAGTAGTATTGATGTTCTGTTTTTTTTATAGCTTTGATGGTAAACAGACAGGCACATTATGCGTTGTTTATTAATGTAGAAGAAAAATGGGTGCAGGATAAAATAGTTACCCAACATAACCATACAGTAAGACGCCCGTCGTCTTCGTCGGATATATATTATGAGTAAAAAAAGAATAGGAAAAGTATACCTTGTTGGTGCAGGTCCAGGTGATCCGGGTCTTATTACAGTAAGGGGGAAATGTCTTTTAGAACGTGCCCAGGTAGTTGTGTATGACCATCTTGCCAATCCCAAACTTTTGAAGCATGTACCAAAAGATGCAGAGCTTATCTATGCCGGGAAAAAAGGTGGAGTAAAGCATACCCATACCCAGGATGAGATTAATCAGATGCTGGTTGATTGGGCAGAGAACGGGAAGACTGTTGTTCGTCTAAAAGGCGGTGATCCCTTTATTTTTGGACGGGGCGGTGAAGAAGTTGAGGTATTATCCGAATCCGGTATCGATTTTGAAGTAGTACCCGGTGTAACATCAGCAACAGCTGCTGCCACCTATGCAGGTATTCCCATTACTCATCGTGAGTACACCGCATCTGTTGCATTTCTAACAGGTCACGAAGATCCCACGAAGCCAGGCTCCAATATTGACTGGGCAAAGCTTGCTACTGGCGCAGGAACACTCGTTATATATATGGGAATTAAGAATCTTCCTGTCATTGTAAAGAACCTTGTTACTCACGGTCGTGATCCCCGGACATCTGTGGCGGTTGTTCGCTGGGCATCAACTCCGGAACAACGCTCTGTTGTCGGAACCCTGGATACCATTATCGATATTGTTCGTGAAGCTGGAATTAAACCACCTGCGCTTATCATTGTCGGTGAAGTTGTGACATTGCGTAAAAAAATTGACTGGTTTGAGAAACGGCCACTCTTTGGGAAACGGATTGTTGTCACCAGAACCCGCGAGCAGGCTTCTGAACTGATGGCAGGGCTGGAAGAGAATGGTGGAAACTGTATCGAATATTCTACGATTAAGATTGAACCGGTGGATTCATATGAGGTACTTGATGAGGAACTCGAACGGCTCGAAGAGTATCATTGGATTCTTTTTACTTCGTTAAATGGCGTGAAGTTCTTTTTTGATCGACTGTATGCAAAGGGGATGGATGCCAGAAGCATGAAGGGACCGGGCATTGCAGCTGTTGGAAAAGCAACCGCAGATCTGTTGCTTAAGTATGGTGTACGTGCTGATTTACTTCCCGATGTATTTACAGGGGAATGCCTGGCTGAATCATTACTCGATCAGGGAGTTGAAGGACGTAACGTTCTTATTCCAAGGGCCGAAAAAGCACGAGAGATTCTTCCTGAAACATTACGTGGCGCAGGGGCTCAGGTTACAGTGGCTCCAGTGTACAGGAATGTTGCGCCTGAAGGAAAACGTGAACAGTTGCGCGAGGAGCTTGAGTCCGGAAAAGTGGACATGGTGACTTTTACCAGTTCTTCCACCGTTTGTAATTTTCTCGCCATGGTGGATTCGGAAAATGATTTAGATTTGAAACGTTTAATGCATGAAGTGACAATTGCTGCAATTGGACCAGTTACTGCAAAAACTTTAACTGATAACGGGCTGGTAGTTGATGTTCAGCCAGAATCATATACTATCCCTGATATGGTTCATGCAATTGTAGATTACTACTCGAAGTAGAGCTTACAGGTAGGCATAGACTCCGATTATTGGGTTTCCACAGATTTAGTGCCTTACAGAACAATTTCTTGTTTGTTTCAAAGAAATTTCCTGATAAGGCACTTATCCAGTGAACTGCCTTTCTTCCTGAACAGGGGTAGTTGCAACCCGAATATTAACGTCAGGCCATGTGTGTTCTCTGTCATTCCCGCCCGTGCGGGGATGACAGGAGAGGTTGTTATTTTTTGCGAATGAGATCCAGTAAATCTTCGCTTGTCATCTTGGCACTCATATCAGAACCTTCCAGAAGACTTCCAGCCAGATCCCGTTTTTCCTGATGTAACTGCACAATTTTTTCTTCAATGGTGTTCTTACAAACCAGTCTGTATATTGTTACCGGTCTGGTTTGTCCAATCCTGTGGGCACGATCAGACGCCTGATCTTCAATGGCAGGATTCCACCAGGGATCCATATGGATAACGTAATCAGCAGCTGTTAGATTCAAACCAAGGCCACCGGCTTTTAAGCTGATGAGGAAAAGATCTCCTTCACCTGACTGAAATCTTTCCACTTCCTGTTTACGACGGGGACTGCTTGTAGAACCGTCAAGGTAGCGGTAATTGATCCCTTTTGCATCAAGGTGTTCCCGCAAAATTGAAAGGTGGCCAATAAATTGGCTGAAAATAAGGGCTTTATGTCCTCCATCGAGCAAATCGTCCACAACTGATGCAAAGACTTTCAACTTGGCACTGCCAATGTTGGTGTCCGGGGTGATGAGTCTAGGGTTGCAGCATGCCTGCCGGAGCTTCATGATTTCAGTCAATATCTGAAGGTGACGTGCCTTTTTCTCCCGTTTATTTTCAAGTACTTCCAAAGCATTCTGCCTAAGTGCTTCGTAAAAGAGTTTTTCTTCTTCGCTCATCTCTACTTCGAGTGTGACATCGGTACGTGGTGGAAGCTCCTCTATAACCTGCGATTTGATACGCCGCAGAATAAATGGCCTGATCAGCTTTTTCAGTTTGAGCCTGGCTTCACGGTTGTGGTAGCGCTCAATTGGAATTGCAAAACGCTCGTTAAAACGATTTAAAGTACCAAGCAGTCCCGGGTTGATAAAATGGAACAGATTCCATAATTCACCAAGATGATTCTCAACGGGCGTTCCGGTAGTAATCAGTTTAAATTTGCCTTTAAGGGCCATGGCTGCTTTAGATCTTTTGGTTGCGGCATTTTTGATGGCCTGAGCTTCATCAAGAATAATAGTCTGCCAATTGACGTCGGCGAGCAGATCATTTTCCTGCTGCAGAAGGGTGTACGTTGTAATTAACAGATCAAATTTTCCCAGTTCAGCAATGGTTTGAGCTCTGTTTTTCCCGGCAAGCGTTTTAATGTTCAGCGTTGGAGCAAAACGA
>DQVD01000070.1 GCA_015661935.1 Desulfocapsa sulfexigens
CACACTTATCAAGTAATTTCTTCTGCGCCTCTGGATCCGGCATCTGAGTAAAAAGATCATGTCGCATGGCAACCCACGCCTTTACCGGATACGGTTTGCCGTTCTTCATGGACTCAAGGCTCAGGTGAGCAAGACCGGGTCCCTTATCAAATTGGGTATATTTTGTGCCAACGCCATCAACTCTTTCAATATCAGGCTTTCCACAGTCCAGGGATCTCGGACCTTTTTTTCCACAGTCCCCGGGTCCTCTTGGAATAAGTAGACCACCTTTCTGTTCAATGGAACCCATGAGTGCATTGATGGTATGAATTGCACGGCTTGCATAAAATGAATCCCTGTAGCGGCACAGCATCCAGCCGGGATGAAAAATAATATTTGGCCGGTCCTCATCTATCTCCTGGACAAAATCCTTAATTGCGCCTTCATCGACTCCACACTCCTTTGCGGCCCAGGCCGGTGTATACTGTTCGACAAAATCAGATAACTCACTAAAGCCGGTAACCCATTTACTGACAAAGTTATTATCATAGGCCCCTTCTCTGATGATCTGGTGCAGAATACCAAGGCACAGGGCATAGTCGGTTCCCGGACGCACCAGGAAGAACCTGGTTGCCTTGTTGCTTGTCTTGGTCTGCCGAACATCAATATAGGTCAGGCGGCCACCGTTATCGAGCATATCAAGAGTTTGGCGATTCTCAGGAATACGCAAGGAATCAAACATATTACGGCCAAAGAGCACGAGATGATTTGAGTTCTTGATATCATACTGGAAACCTTTTCGTCCCACGCCATTAATTGACAGACTGGCATGATGGGTGTTGCGGCCACAGGTATCATCGTGATTGGTGTAATTAGGTGATCCAATGGCATGGCAGAAAGTTTTATACATGTCCTGCCACGGGCCACCGCGGGAAGAAACAACTATGGCTTCAGCTCCATGTTTTTCCCTGATACTTTTAAGTTTATCACCAACATAATCCAAGGCCTCATCCCAGCTTGCAGAGCGCCATTTGCCCTCACCCCTCTCACCTGCCCGGATAAGCGGCTGCTGAGGTCTCTGCTGATCTGTAGTCAGGGCAATCCCTGCTGTTCCACGTCCACAGAGGGCGCCGTTCAGCAAATGCGGGTTTCCCTCAACCCAGGTGACCTTATTATTTTCAGATTCGACGCGGATAGGACAGCGAACTGTACACATCCCGCACATGGAGTACACAGATTTCTTCATTAGCTTTATCTCCTTATAAATTTTTTCTCTGCTTATACAATCTGACAGGCTTTATTTACGGGTGATCCACTTCAATCTGATTTGGGTTCAGGTACTAAGGAACGCATGCAAAATAACTAGAACATAATACTTGCTCCTTCCCGCCTCCTTATTTCGCTCCCGTTCCTGAACATTTCACCTCAGGCAGTGTAGACCATTGCGGGTTCATCCGGTTGATTAAAGGCACCATTTTTTGCTGCTGAACTTCTTACTGACAGCCCATGCGAGGTATGTGAGCAGAAGGGTGATTATATAGTAAAAGACGGCGCCGACCATGACCGGTTCACCGCTAAATGACGGCATGCTGAACAGATATCCTTTACCGAATAAACGACTGAGTTCCTCGGCCTTGTAATACTCATTGATATAGGCGACCATAATAAAGATCGGCAGGACATTACGCACCAGCCCCAGCAGGAATCCTTCAAGGAAATAATCGTAGTACGCTCGGTTCAATTTTGCCTGGTCGATATTTCTGGCAAGTCGCTTAGCTTTTTCATAGTCTTCACCTTTCATTGCCTCCTCGCGAACGTTTAACCAGTGTTTAAACTCTTTTTCCAGCTCAACGTAGCGCTTGGTGATGATAAATCTGTTTAGCAATTTGGTGATCAGGACAGTTAGCAGAGCAAGCAGGGTTAGGACAACAATCGGGCCGAAAACATGCATCGGCGTCAGCAGCTGGTCAAACAGCGAGGCCCCAGACTGAATCATGGCCATTATATTGTTCCATAAGGTGTCCATGAACTCATCCATATCGATTCTCCAGGGCCCCCGGCAGAAAACTGCATAGATTTCTGCCGGGACGGGTTGAATTACTGTGCTCTACTTCTTAGATCCAGTACTCAATCTTCAAGAAACGGAAGAAGAGGAAGAACAGGGTACAGGCCAGAATAATCTTCAAGGTCTTCTCACTGAACATCTTCTGACAGCGACTGCCGAGCATACCACCGGCAAAACCACCGATAATAATAGCAACGGCCAGCATGATATCCGGCAGATAGCCATTCATCACGTAACCGATGAACGAACCAACACTGGAAAAGCAGGTGCCGATCAAAGAGATTGGCACGGCCACATACATGGGCAGAGCAGCAATGGTCGTCATCATCGGGACCAGCAGGAAACCGCCGCCAATACCAAAGGCACGGGAAACGATACCTACGATGATACCGAGAATGGCAAAGAGCAGGGGATTGATCCGGAATTCTTCACCCCAGAACTTAAAACGGTAATCCATAATACCTGATTTTATAGGTTCAATGGATCCCATTTCCATGGCTTCGCCGGTCTCTTTCGCCTTCTTGACCGCGGCATTGAACTTCTGGGTCATGGCCTTGATGTTCTTGCGCTTATTCATGGAGGCAGGGGACATTTCCATAAGGGTCTTAACACCCATGATGACAACCAGAACACCGAGCCACTCCTTGTAGGCCGTCATGGAAACATATTGGGTTACATATTTGCCGAGCCAGATGGAACCGATAAAAATACCGGCACCAAAGGAGAGGCCGACCGGCCAGGCAACACGTTTTTCAACCACGGCAAAGCGGTAGAAAGAACCCAGCGGGGAGAAAAGAGTAAGAGCAATGTTTGACGGACGTAGAACATTGGCAGCGTTGATACCAACTGGACCTGCGGTCTGGACAACCAGGGCCTGGAAAGCACCCATCAGCATACCACCGGCAGCGCCGATCATGGAGAAATAGGTGCCCACGGCAATGGCGCCGATGATGATCCAAAGGGGATTCATGTAGCGATAGCCCTTGGTCAGCCAGAAGCCGTTCTTTTCTACAACATAGGAACCAGCTTTTTCGCCGTTGACATAGAAATCAAAGGGAGTGTTCGGTGCAGTGTGACGAAAGGTTGTAAAAGAAGCAGTGTATTTACCGGTCTCCTTGTCAAGCTTGATAGATGTACCCTTGTCCCAGTAATTGCCGGTAGAGTCATCACCGATGACACTCCGGGAAAAGATGACAACTTTACCCTTTTTGTTTCCCTCTTTAACGATGGTATTAATACCGTATTTGTTCTCGTGGC
>DQVD01000152.1 GCA_015661935.1 Desulfocapsa sulfexigens
AACGACCTTACACTCGGGCAGGAAAAAGATCTCTGGCTGCAAGCCGGCTCAGTACGGTTCACCCGGCTGGCAAGGACGAATGGCCGCTATAATCTTGGAAATATTTTTCTAAAAAAAGCAGAACTTGCTCTAAACCCGGATAAGCTGCCCCCGCTCTTTAAGCACCTCTTTACGGAAGAAAATCGTCCACTGATCAAAGGTGTTGATTTTTCTGGAAATATTAATTTCAAAACAGGATCTGTGGAAAAAGACACATTGGAATTATCCACAGTCACATTTCAGATAAACAAGCTTGAAAAAGCTGGTTCTACAGAAAATTTCGCGTTCAGTGGACAACTTGGCACAGAGGGGATTATAAAAGCAAAGGGAACTGTAAGCCTTGCTCCGGTGCAACTTCAAGCCAATATAGCCTTTTCAGAAGTGGATTCAAGCATATTGGCACCATTTGTAAGCAAATGGCCACTCTTAAGGAACAGCCACTCCACACTCCACGGAAAAGGAAAAGTTCATTTCCCGGAACCTGCTTTCCAGGGCGTCCTGCGATTAACAGATACCGACTTGCAAGCAATGGACAAAACTCCACTTCTTCACTGGAAACTCGCTGAATGTAACAAAGTCAGGCTCAGCTTTTCTCCTTTTTCCTTCGAGGCTAAAAAAGTTGCCATGGACAGTCCAAAACTTAAATGGGTACGTGATACGATTTCGCCTTTCCAGCAACTGCAAAAAGGACTGCAGACACTCTTTCAAAACAGAGAGGAAAACAACAAATTATTCCCGATTACAATCAAAAAGCTTAGCTTTCAGAATGGCTCAGTGAATATTATTGACAAACGACTCAACCCGCCCTGGACAACAGATATTGCAAACCTTGAAGGTCGTATCAACAATCTCACCACCAGCGGCAACGACCTTTCTTCCTTTACACTGAATGGTACAATGGAAGAAGCCCCTTTAACGCTCTCTGGTTCGACCACTCTTTTTAACAGTACAATGGAGGCCCGTGCTAAGCTAAAAATCACGAACTTTCCCCTTGCCTCTTTTTATAAACAACTGCAGGAATTACCAATCGAGACAGAAAGTGCAACGCTGGATCTGAATATAAATATGAAGGAGAATGAGTCATCCTTCAGCAGTAAAAATGAGATGTTTATCTATGATCTTAACCCATCTTCCCTGACATCGGATTCTGCAATAGCATTAGCTTTCTTAAAGAATAGTGAAGGAACCTTTCCAATGACTGTCCAGATAGACAAAAGTGATCGAATACTTTTACAAGAGTCCATAACATCTTTTCAAACAACCACCATAAAAGCTTCCTACGCGCCACTATTACTTGATCAAGAGTTTGAGGATCTTCAAGACAAAGATTTTATTCTCTTTGAACCCGGCTCAAATCAACTCGACACAACAAGCCTGAAACTACTTGCCAGATACGCCGAACTTCTTGAAAACCACCCGGGTCTTGGACTCATTATAACCGGTATGGCAGATTGGAAAATTGATCATGATGTTTTACTTGCACGTCTTAAAATCGAAGAACAGCAGCGAACAGATACTGAAAATGAAAAACGCCTTGCCCAATATCGAAAGAAACAGCAGAGTGCGCGAGCTGGACAACCCGGGAAAACGGATCGGGAAGAAGATATTGCCAATAGGGTTCTGGCCGGATTCACCCCGCTTCTGCCAAAACCTGTTAAGGTGGCCGATAAAACATTGCTGGATCTCGCAAAAGAACGGGGCTTTCTTGTGCTTGATGCTTGTATCCATAGTTTTGGTATTGATCAGAATCGTTTAGTCGTGGAAGAGAACAAGCATAATAACTCAGCGAACACACCCTCACATGGCGCTCGTATCACCATCAAAGCAATTGCAACGGACTAACCCTGCCGAGCTGGCAAGCAGGATTGGATAATTATTTCTTTCCAGCCCCCTAAATCTATCTCATGCTGACACCACCTTACACCCGTTACGATCAACTTTATGTCTATAACTTTGACAAGATTGATATCGGACAAGTTGATGATCCTGACCTTATTGGTATCTGGATAGAAGATGACACAGCTATCCTCTTCTTTCATAAAGAAAAACAGGAACTTGTTAAAAAAATATGTACCCGGAGTGGAGCAAAGATTATTTACGAGGCCAACCTGAATTATCAGGATTGGGAGGCAGGGCTGGATATTACTACTTTTTCTGTTCCGCCACTCATTGTGGCTCCGCTTTGGGAAGAGGATTTACTGACAGAAAAAGAAGAAGAAATTCCCATTCGACTGGATCCAAGTGTAATTTTTGGTTCAGGATTTCATCCAACAACCAGACTCTGCCTGCAAACTATTACTGACATCATGGGGTCAAATCCGGATTCAATCAAGAGCATGGTGGATCTTGGTACCGGTACAGGGCTACTCTCTCTTGGTGCCGCAAAACTGGGCGTTAACCAGATACGTTCCTATGACAACAATCCATTTGCCTGCTCTGTCGCAAGAAAGAATGTGGCTTTAAATAGTTGTGAAGATCATATCACGGTTCTGGAAACAGATCTTCGCGGCGCACTGCCCGATACCCATGTTGACCTGCTTGTGGCCAATCTTTACAAAGGGTTATTGTTGGATTTCTTTGGGAATCCCGATTTCTGGAACGCAAAGTATTATATTATTTCAGGTTTTACCCCATCCATGGAGGAAGATCTGTTGGCTGCCCTTCCCATGGATAAGCTAAAACTCCTTGAAAGACGAAAAAGCGAAACATGGAGACTCTGGCTCCTTGCAAACTCCATTGTAAAATAGCAATCCATCTATGCAGGCTCTTATCAATTAATACGGTTCCATACTTGCCTGACTTGGTATCATTTCCACTTTCACCTTTTTCTTAAGTTTGCTGATCATTCCCAGGATCATTTACAAGCTGGACAGCAATTTTTTCTCTACCTGCATGAACACAAAGGCACCATGGGTGGCAAAAAGATAGAGATCCTGTCCTTCTTCAATTTTTGCAAGAAATTCCTGGGAAGCTTTGATATAATCTGAAA
>DQVD01000362.1 GCA_015661935.1 Desulfocapsa sulfexigens
GATAGTAACCGGTTTTTGAAGAAAATTGATTTCATCTTTCAGCACTCCGTGCCGGATCACAGTATCTTCAGTGTACCCCGACATATATAGTACTTTTAGGCCTGGTCGTTTTTCCTAGAGGATTCCGGCCACTTCAGAACCGTGCATATCAGGCATGACAACATCAGTAAGTAAAAGATGAATTGTGTCATCAAACTGATCTGACACCCTCAGCGCATCCTCCCCATCTATTACCTCAAGAACGGTATAGCCAAGATCAGAAAGTAATTTGATGATTATCATACGCACCTTGATATCATCCTCAACCAGCAATATGGTAGAGATATCCCCTTATCAAGCTAACTCATATATTCTGTGCTTTGAGTGTCCTTTTGTACTTCAGTTTTTTCGATACATCTGGGGAAATAGAGACTGAAAGTAGCGCCCTGACCGACTTCACTGGATATATTAATATAGCCATTATGTTGTTTAACGATACCATATACCGTTGACAGACCTAAACCTGTACCCTTCCCGATTTCTTTCGTGGTGAAAAAAGGTTCAAAAATCAGCTTCTGGGTTTCAGTACTCATGCCATCACCCGTATCTGATATTCGAAGAAGCACATACTCTCCTGTAACAACCTGAGGATGCTCTGAACTGCTTTCTGAATTCAACTTGAGATTAAGCGCCTCAATGGTCAACTTTCCACCATCCGGCATGGCATCTCGACTGTTGACAGCGAGATTAATCAATATTTGCTCAAATTGGACACGATCAGCAATAACAGGCCAGAGATTTCCATCGAGATGCAAAACAATATCGATATCTTCACCAAGCAGGTGATCAAGCATTTTTTTGGTTGCCAGAATTTCATGATCAAGGTGAAGTGTTTCCTGACAAATATTCTGTTTACGGCTGAAAGCCAACAACTGCTTGACTAATCCGGCAGCCTTTGCTCCTGCATCCTGTATAACCTCTATCTCCTCCCGAAGAGGATCGTCATGGGACATCTTTAGCAGAGAAATCTGGGCATGACCATTTATGACGGTGAGGATATTGTTAAAATCATGGGCGATACCACCAGCCAGCCTACCAATCGATTCCATTCTTTGAGCCTGATGAAGCTGTTGTTCAAGACTGGCTTCTTTGCTGAAATCACGCATAACAGCAACGTATTTTGTTATGTGACCGTCTCCATCCATGATTGGAGAGATGCTTGAATCTTCATAATAAAGTGAGCCATCTTTCTTACGATTGGTAAACTTCCCCTTCCATTTTTGTCCCGAGGCGATTGTGCGCCACATATCCCGATAAAAAGATTCGTCCTGCTGTCCACTTTGCAGTATGCGGGGATTTTTACCAAGAACTTCACCTGAAGAATAACCGCTATGAGTTTCAAAAGCCGGATTTACATACTGAATATCCCCTGTACTATCGGTAATAACAATGGATTCTGAAGTTTGTTCGATTGCCGTGACAATTCGTTCCATTTCCCGGCTGTGCTGCTGAATCATTTGCACAACATTTCTGTAGGATGTGGCCATTTGACCAATTTCATTATCAGGGAGCGTACTTCTTATGGCATCTATTGTTATCAGGTACTGTTTCAGGTCAGTATGTTGAAAATCTCCCATGATCTCATTGGTCTTTGACAGCGGATTAATAATTTTTCGTTTGAGATATTCTGTCAACAGCCAGGAAGAAATGGTGGCAAGCAAAAGGGCAATCCCCACAAATAAAAGAATACTTTGATAAAGCTGATTCTTGTAACATTCAGGGCCGATGGTCATACGGAAAAGGCCAATTATTTCCTTGTCTACCGTAAGTAAACTCCAGAAAATATATTTATCCTCATATCGCTGTACCAGCTTAGTCCTGTGTTCCAGGAAAAGGGTTTCAAGGTTCCCTGGGATATCAAGGTGTTGGGATGATAATGCACCCACAGTTGCAGCAAGATGATCCGGTACTTCATATACTCTGATAGAATGAATATCTCTGTTTTTTTTATATACAGTATTCAAAATATCATCAAGACGGTCATAGGCCAGTGTCTTCACCACCGGATCCACCATACTTACCCTCAAGGTATCAATAATAAGATGACCGGTTGTGAGGATATTTCGATCAAAAGCACGGTATTCACGAAAAACCTGAACAACAAGCAATGTTGCTACCAAAAATATCAGTGATGCCAGATAGATCTTCAGCAGATGTTTTCCAAGAGAAGAAACGGGATGGTGCTTTGATACATTCATGGTTTACTCTGCAAAGGATAGCGCAGCAAAACCTCACCCGGCTCAACAGGCCAGACAGTGACAGGAACACCGTTTTGAATCTGAACAAGTGCCATGGGTTTACGAATATTGAGACCACGTTGATCATATTTGATTGGGCCATAAAAGGTTTCAATATCTAATTGACGCATGGCCTGAACAACCGCTTCTGCCTCTAAAAGCGCACTTTCCTTAAGAGCTTGTTGAAGAATAACACCGCATGCTGCAGCCTGAGCTGCATGATAGGATGGAGTATATCCATATTGTTTTTGAAATCGTCTGGTAAATTCAATTGCGCTGCCAAAAACTTCACCAGACCACCCACTGTCGGGGAGCCATAGAGTCATACCGATCATACCTTCTGCTGCCTGGCCTAATTCATTGACATATCCCTTTTGTGAAGGGCCCAGAGTCATCAAAACAGCCTTGGGGAATGCGGACGGAAAACTTTTTAACTGCCTGGTAAAATGAATTGCATCACGAGAATGTCCGGCAAATATCAGAAGATCAGGTTCTTCCTGCGCAATTTCTGCGAGGTAAGCGCTATAGTTATCCGTAACCTCCGGCAATGATTTAAAATAGACTTCAGACAATCCATTTTGCAGCCCCCATATTCTGGCACCTTTACCAACACTTTTGGCAAAAAGCCTTTTAGTGGTTAATACTGCGAAACTTTCTGGAGGTGAGTCAAGAGTACGAACCAGATCGAAGAAATCTTTCGTATACCAACTGGCAGAAGTAAGGGCAGCAAAGGTACAGCGATTTTTGCTGTTGTATATTTTTTCTGATGCACCTGAAGCAACTATCAGAATCACTCCATATTGCTCTGCAACCATTCGTGCTTCCATGGTTAACGTGCTTGAATAAGGAGCAAAGAGAAAATCAACTTTTTCTTTTACTATCAGATGCTGGTAATTTTTGCTGACGGTTTCCGGAGTGGAGTCATCAGCCACTTCAATAAGTTCAACCGGATAACGATGAGCGCCTACCTGTACTCCCCCTCGACTGTTTACGAGTTCCATCCAGAGTCGAAATCCCTGCCGTATCATATCGCTTTCTGCGATAAGGTGGCCACTGGTGGAAATAGATACTCCTATAGTTATGGATGCACGATCGGGTTTGACCGGTAGGGGGCGTAGGGGCGCAATTGTACCGTTGAGTTCAACTGTCCTGTCACGGCCTTCATCGCCCATTTGCAACCATATTGAGGCACTGATCAGAACCAGGGAAATAATGAAAGCTATTATAAAAGATATGCTACGCATGTGGTCATTATAGCGCAGATCCCAAAAATTAAGAAATACTATTTTTAGAACACCTTTGCTCTAACGCCTGTCCACAAAGACCTGTCATTCACTTCACCTGTAAGCCCTGCAAATAATTACGTACCAGTGATTCGGC
>DQVD01000342.1 GCA_015661935.1 Desulfocapsa sulfexigens
ATAAGAAAGCAAGTTGAGATATAAAAAAAAGATTGATAATCAAGATAAATAAACTATATGAATAATCAAATCCATATGGAGAGAAAAAGAAGTCTAACCCTTGAAAGCAGTTGTTGAGGATGATACTATTCATTAAACATTTAGTGCCTTACAGAACAATTTCTTGTTTTTTCAGAGAAAATTTCTGGTAAGGCACTTATCCAGTGACTGCCTTTCTTCCTGAACAGGGTTTGTTTTGATGACTTATTAATCCTGAGCAGTATACTTTACGAATATTCTACATGCCCCCTAAGAAGATCCTTGTCATAGATGGTAAGGAATTAATTGTAGATACAAGCCGCAAGGTTCTTGGTAATATTGGCCACGAGGTGTTTTGCGCCCATAGCGGTGAGCATGCCATCGAAATGGCAATGGTTTCAAAATTCGATCTGGTAATAGTTGATGCCATGCTTCCTGGGACTAATGGTGTTAATACGGGGACGTGAGCATGAAGTAAAATTGTACACTATACAGGCCGGTTCAGTTACACTTCCCTGAGCATCGATTATCTTTCAGCCTAGAGCCACCTGGAAGTCCATGCCGTCAATCCTGACAATATCAGCAGTAACTAGTTTTCTTCCACGGCGTGTTTCCAACTCCCCATTTACTAGTACTTCGCCATCTGTTATCCTTATCTTTGCTTCAAGTCCATCCTGAACCACATTGGCAAGTTTTAAAAACTGGCTTAATCGTATCGGTTCTTTTCTTATGGGGATTAGTGTGAGATTGCTCATTTTATTTGATGTTGATTAAATTGTTTGGTTCTGGAATGCAGCAAGAAAGATGACTGTCCAGATAGTAATGTTTTAATTGTAAACAACATAATAACCCTTGCTTAGAAACATACAAGCCAGCGTTGTGTAAAAATAGTAGCACATACCAGCCAGGTAGATGATTTATGAAAACTCTTATGGTAGAATGTGTAAATATTCGAGTTCCCCAGAACTCTGAATAATCTGGAATGTTTCAAATTATTTTTAAAGGCTAATTGCTTATCGTTTTTTTGAGGTGAATAATGAAGTTACAGGATCCAGCCCTTTTCAGGCAGGAGTGTTATATAAATGGAGAATGGCTTGGATCAAGCGAATCCATAGAGGTTATTAATCCGGCAGACAATTCTATCATTGGTTCAGTCCCATCACTTGGCGCCAAGGATACCCAAAATGCTATAAAGCTAAGTCAGGATGCATATTTTCTCTGGAGAAAGCTAACAGCCAAAGAACGTTCCATATATTTAAAAAAGTGGTTTGATCTGATTATTGAACATAAGTCAGATCTTGCCAGGATCATGACAAGTGAACAGGGAAAACCTCTTGCTGAGGCAGAGGGTGAAGTTCTGTATGGTGCCTCCTATGTGGAATGGTTTGCTGAAGAGGCAAAACGTGTCTATGGCGATACTATCCCCATGTCTCAAAAAGGGAAACGAATTATAGTTCTCAAGGAACCTGTTGGTGTGTGCGCAGCGATTACTCCATGGAATTTCCCTTCTGCCATGATTACAAGAAAAGCAGCTCCAGCACTTGCTGCAGGGTGTACGGTGATTGTGAAACCTGCTGCTCAAACACCATTTTCAGCATTGGCACTGGCAGAGCTTGCGCACCGGGCAGGAATTCCTAAAGGGGTTTTTAATGTCATTACTGGACCAGCAAGGGTTATAGGTGCAGAATTAACATCCAGTGATATTGTGCGTAAGCTGAGCTTTACCGGATCTACTTCAGTTGGGAAAAAATTGATGGCAGCCTGTAGCGAAACCGTGAAAAAAATTTCTTTGGAACTTGGCGGTCATGCACCATTTATAGTCTTTAACGATGCAGATATTGATTCAGCTGTTGCCGATGCTGTGGCCTCCAAATATAGAAATTCCGGTCAAACCTGTGTTTGTGCCAATCGTTTTATTGTGCAGGAAGGTGTGTATGAGATATTTGCAGAAAAATTAACTCAAGCTGTGAAAAAGCAGTTGCGAGTCGGTTCCGGCTTTGATGCAGATATAAACCAGGGGCCGTTGATTGATTTAAATGCTGTTATTAAAGTTGAAGATCAGATACAGGATGCCGTAGACAAGGGAGCAAGAATTCTTGCTGGTGGAAAACGATCAGGAGATAGCGGGTTCTTCTTTGAACCAACTATTTTAATGGATGTGACCAGTGATATGAAGATTGCAAAAGAGGAAACCTTTGGTCCGGTTGCTCCCATTTTTGTTTTTAAAGAAGAGGCAGAAGGTGTAGCCATGGCCAATAGCTCAGAATATGGTCTTGCATCTTATTTTTTTAGCCGTGATATGGCTCGTTGCTGGAGAGTAACAGAAACTCTTGAATATGGAATGGTTGGTGTAAATACAGGAATTCTTTCGTCAGAAGCGGCACCCTTTGGTGGAATGAAAGAATCTGGAATTGGTAGAGAAGGTTCAAAGTATGGTATTGAAGAATATCTTGAAATTAAATATATGTGTGTGGGCGGGCTTGATGCTTCATAACTGATAAATTGAATACAATTGTCATTTTTTTAAGATAATCACCCGTTATCGTACGAAAATACTCGACAAAAGCTCAATACTGAATTACCTCATTAGAATGATGATGCTCGTGTATTGATTTGTTTATTAAAACAGGCCGAAAAGCTGTTAATTTGAAAGAATGGAGAAATGACGATGATAAACAGAAAAAGAGATAATAAAGGTTATGTGTTCGGGTTGATTGTAGTGGCGCTTTTTGCACTTTCCGGTTGTTTAGGAGGAAATACTGGTTCAACTACTATGCCCCTGAGTGATGATAGCTTTGCTTCTTTATCCACCACTGTTGGGAATTTTGAGGATATCGAATTGCCGGCCGAAATGAAATACTCCAATAAAAGTATGTCTATTCGTACGGACTCGTTTCGTGGTGGAATTATTTATTATAAGGGAAGGGTTGAGGTTCATTCTTTAAAAGATTTTATCATTGCTTCCATGAAGAAAAATAAATGGAAACTTGCCGGTGAAGTTTCAAGTTCCCATGTTGTCCTTGCTTTTACTAAACCTAATAAAACCTGTATGATGAATATCGAAGCTAATGGGCCCTTATCCGATACAACCCTCACAATGTATGTTACCGTTGATGTAACTGCCTCTAAGACATTGAATGCCTTCGGTGAGTCCATATAATAAGTTGAAAGATAACCGCTCTAATATATTAGCCGCTAATCCATTTCTTATAATGGTTAGCGGCTTTTTTTGTTTGTTGGCAGCAACTTGTTTTTTTTCAAAGAAATTTTCTGATAAGGCACTTATCCAGTGAACTGCCTTTATTCCTGAACAGGGTTAGGTTATATTTTATTGATC
>DQVD01000397.1 GCA_015661935.1 Desulfocapsa sulfexigens
CAGGAATATCATCTCGAATTTCATACAATAAACTGCATTTTTCACAAATGAGTCCATTTTTATTTTCATTAAGTACCACCGCTTCCTTACATTTCGGGCAGGCCAGAATATCCAGCAGTTCTTGATTAATCATGTGTCTTTCTCCTTGTGAATACTACCTTTTTTGTATTAACAACTGTTTATGAATCGAACGATCCAGCATAGCATGAATATTTCCAAATTTCAGCTTGAATCAAAAGTCCTTTTCCCATATAGACTGTTGTAGATAGACATGGTACATTCCCGGAAAACTTTCATATTATAAACAACAGGACATAAACATGGATAGTCGTATTGGATTTATTGGTGGGGGTCAAATGGCTGAGGCCCTGATTCGGGGCATAATTGAATCAGGACTTTATAAAGCAGATGCAATTTTTGTTACAGAGCCAAACCAGGAACGGCGGAACTTTCTGACAGAAACCTATGGTGTGCAAGGATTTGCAGACAATTCACCTGTATGGAATTCATGCACAACGGTCTTCCTTGCCGTAAAACCCCAGATCATGGGAATTGTCCTGTCTTCCAGTAGAGAATTTGTCAGCACAGAACATTTAATTATCACAATTGCTGCAGGACTCCCCATATCCTTCTACGAAAGTGAACTAGGGCGTGATGATTGCAGGATCATCCGGGTTATGCCAAATACTCCGGCCCTTGTACTTGAAGGTGCATCCGGGCTGAGCGGCAACAAAAATGCAAGTAAAGACGATCTCCTCCGTTGTGAAGAGATCCTGAATAAAATTGGAAAAGCCGTTATCCTTGATGAATCAGCACTCGATGCAGTTACCGGGCTTTCAGGATCCGGTCCTGCCTACGTTTTCACCTTTGCCGATGCCATGATAGATGCCGGTATAAAAGCGGGTTTACCGAGACCAACAGCTGAGACTCTGGCCCTGCAAACGATTTTAGGGTCAGTAAAACTCCTCATTGAAAGTAAAAAACATCCAGCAGAATTACGAGCCATGGTCACCTCGCCCGGTGGCACAACCATTGCCGCCCAACATGTTCTTGAGCGCAGCGGTTTCAAGGGGATTGTTATGGATGCCATAGAAGCAGCTGTTAACCGTTCCAAAGAACTCGGAAAAAGCTAATGCCTCACCTCTCTGAAGCATTTCGCACAAACCTTAGTTTCTCGTTGAAACATGCGGGGATTGTCTCCAAGAAAAGTCATCCTCCTGCGGCAAAGCTTGCTCAAAGCATAGCTCAAAGACTTGAGCCCCAGGGGGTCACTGTTTCATTTAACGATCTTCACAAAGATCTTGATGTCCTGATTGTTCTTGGTGGCGACGGAACCCTTTTGCATGTAGCAGATCAGGCAGCACACCATTCCATCCCGGTGCTTGGAATCAACATGGGAAATCTTGGTTTTCTCACAGAACGAACGGAACAGGAAGCATTTACTGCTGTGGATGAACTAATCTCTGGGACTGTCACCATTGAAAACCGCATGATGCTGAAGGCCTCCCTCTTAAAACGGGATAAAAAAGGACCATCCAGATATTCATTAAACGAGGTAGTTATCAGCAAAGAAACATTTGACCCGGTACTGCAACTCTCAACAAGGGCTGACCAGGAATATATCACAACCTATAAAGCAGATGGCCTTATCTTTTCAACACCAACCGGATCCACAGCCTACAATCTTTCAGCCGGTGGACCACTTGTATACCCGGGACTTGCTTCTATTCTTGTAACTCCAATCTGTCCTTTTATGCTGGGATCAAGACCTGTACTTCTTCCACCACACAGCAGATTACGAACACGATTTGAAACAGGCCATGATCAAAAAGCTCAAGTCATTGTTGACGGACAGCCAGCATGGGACATGAAAATCAATGATATCCTTGAAGTTAAAGCAGCAAAACATCCATTACGGCTTATAATCTCTCCTCACCGTGATTATTTCTCTATTTTAAGAAATAAACTGCATTGGGGCATGGGATAAAAAAATGGTTTAAGGTTTGAGGAAAACAGACAAAAGACCTGATCCTCTTCTTTGACGCAAACCGTAAACCGCATACCGTCTTTATTCATTTCCTCTTTTTTATCCCATATTTCTTCATCTTATACTGCAGCAAACTCTTTGTAATTCCAAGTTTTTCAGCAGCTCTTGCTTGAATAAAAGAAGTATCATCCAGTGCCTGATTCAACATTCTATCCTCAATTGCATATAGGACATCATTAAGCCCGGCTCCAGCTGGAATCATCTGGTCAAGATTCAGTTCCCGCCCAAATGCCTTCTGTTTATCGCTTCCCAAAGATTCCGGCTGCACATCTTCACTGCGAATTGTATTGTCATCGCAAAGAATAGTTGCTCGCTCAATAGTATTTTCCAGTTCCCTGACATTTCCCTCCCAGGGCAGACTGACAAGCAGACGCATGGCATCTTTTTCTATCTCAAGGCCTGGTTTTTCAAGGCGAATAGCCATACTGTCCACAAAATAATTTACGAGCAACGGTATATCATCCTGACGCTCCCGTAGAGCCGGCAACTTCATATGAATCACATTCAAACGATAGTAGAGATCCTCACGAAAAGTACCTTTGTTTACTTCCTCCTTCAAATCCTTATTCGTGGCACTCACAATACGAACATCAACTCTCAAGGTTGTTGCACCACCAACTCGTTCAAAGCTTTTTTCCTGGATAGCACGCAATAACTTTGCCTGAAGAGCAAGAGGTATCTCGCCAATTTCATCGAGAAACAGACTGCCGCCATCTGCCAGTTCAAATCGGCCTTTACGCATGGCAACAGCACCAGTAAAGGCTCCTTTTTCATGCCCGAAAAGCTCACTTTCAAGAAGATTTTCAGCAAGTGCTGCACAGTTCACTGTAATAAACGGCTTATCAGCACGCGGACTGTTAAAATGAGTGGCTTTTGCAACAAGCTCTTTTCCGGTCCCGCTTTCTCCGGTAATCAGAACCGAAGATGGTGTTGGGGCCACCTTCTCAATCAGTTCATAAACCTGCTGCATCTGTTTACTTTTCCCGACCATCCCGGAATATCCGGTACGATCAAACATCTCTTTACGCAGTCTGGTGTTTTCCTTTACAAGAGAATAATGGTGTATCGCCTTGTTAACATTAATCAATAGCTCATCATTGGAGAATGGCTTAGCCAGGTAGTTATAGGCGCCCGCCTGCATGGCCGCCACCGCCTTATCCACTTCCGCAAAGGCTGTGATCATAATTACCGGAAGAGTAGAATTTGTTTCCTTGATTGCATCAAGAAATTGCAGGCCATCCATCCCGGGCATCTGCATGTCTGTAATAACCAGATCAAGATCAGCTTCATGAACCTGAGTCATTCCATCTTTTCCGGATGGTGCAGTGAATACTTCAAAACCTTCATCCCGCAAGAGTTCTGAAAGGACTATGAGGTAATTGGGTTCGTCATCAACGACAAGTATTGAATACATTTTTATACCAATAAAAGGGTTATAGAAGTGTTTGCTTTTTGCTATCTGTTTTCAGGCGCACCTTCATAAGGTCTAACAATCTGGGCGAAACATACACATTGTTACCACCGGCAAGACGGGTTCCAGGACGAATGTCACCATGATAATCACTGCCTCCCGTAAGAAGTAAATCATTTTCCCTGGCAAACATACGAATCCGTTTTCGCATTTTCTTTTTCTGGGTGGGATAATAGGCTTCGATTCCGTCAAGACCGTAACTTTTCAAAACAGGAAGAAGAGTTACCAAAGAGTTAAGCGTTTTATCCACCTGTATTGGGTGGGCAAGTACTGCTAGTCCACCAGCCTCTGTTATAAAGCTAATGGCCTCTTCTGCACTATAGGCAAATCGTGCCACATAGGCCTTGGCATCTTTTTTCAAATACTCGTCAAAAGCCTGAGGTATGGATCGTACCAGACCATGGTTCACAAGAAGCTTTGCAATGTGAGGACGGCCTGTTTGACCAATACCTGAAATCTTTTTTAATTCCTCAACTGTTGCAGCAACACCAACGGCCTGTAACTTTGCAATTATTTTTGCATTCCGCCTGTCCCTTGCCTCCTGTAAAACACTAAGTGCAGCAGCAAGTTTTGAATCTGCAGGATCCATAAAGTATCCAAGAATATGTAATGGCTTTTTTTTATGAATAACACTCACTTCAAGACCGGGAACCACCTCAACTCCAAACTCACTACTTACAGCCATTGCCTCATCAACCCCATCCATGGTGTCATGGTCCGTAATTGCAATGGCTGACACTCCACTATTGGCGGCAAGTTGTACCAGCTCCGTAGGGCTCTTGGTGCCATCCGAAAACCAGGAATGTGTATGAAGATCTATGGACATAAGAAACGCCAATCTTTTCTCTTAAACTATTTTACAATATTCTGGAAATCCAAATAAGGGAGCTGGAAAGAAATAATTATCCGGACATGATGCCCTGCGGGCACATTCAGAAGACAGAAGCCAGAACAGTTAGCAGCCTGCGGCAGAAATAACTCCTGTTGGTTTTCATCTGGTATCCACTTCCGGGAATGACTCACACAGAAACTTTGTTTTTCCGATACATAAATAATGCGCCGAATTTTCGTTTGTCTTCGTCGTTGTGGCAATAAGCGCATAGCAGCGCTATGTAACTATTGCTACAACGA
>DQVD01000320.1 GCA_015661935.1 Desulfocapsa sulfexigens
CAGAAATCAACACTGAAAACATGGGGTCAAGTCTTGAAATATAAGATTTGTTAGAAAACTGAAAATTCAATACCTGGCCCCGTTTTTCTACTTCGCTCTCCCCCAGAGAAACCCTGGAATTCGTCTATTAGTAGAAACGACTTCACACTAAGATGAGACTTGACCTCTTTTTTCATTTTCTTCCTCATATCTCTTAACAAAAGCCGTTTTTACCAATATATAGTTCTTTAAATTGTAGCGGTAAGCTTGTTTACTGTCAAACCTTTTTCAGTCCTCATCAGTGTACAAAATGACAGAAAAGTTTATTGGCTTTTCCCTGCTATTTCTGATTTTCTTAAGTAATATTCATAGTCTCCACCATAGAGATGCATTTTGCCATGGTCAATCTCCATAACGTGATCAACCAGCGAATGCAGAAAGTGTCGATCATGGCTCACTAAAATGACTGTGCCTTTGAATTTTTTCAATGCTTCAAGAAGGATTTCCCGGGACTGCATATCCAGATGGTTAGTAGGTTCGTCAAGAATCAATAAGTTAAGGGGACGAGCCAGAAGGGTTGCCAGAACAACACGGCTTTTTTCACCTCCTGAAAGAAGAGAAATACGTTTATCAGCATCTTCTCCCTGAAAGAGAAAGGCCGCACAAAGATTCCGGACCGTGCCGACATGGGCCTGCGGCATAGCATCTTGCACCGTGTCAAAGACTGTTTTTTTTCCATCCAATATGTCCATGGAATGCTGACTGAAATAGCCAACCTTAACCTTGGCCCCAAGCGTGACAGAACCCTTGCTTGGTTCGGTTTCACCGGAAAGAACTTTTAAAAAGGTGGATTTTCCTGCGCCGTTTACCCCAACCACAGCAATCTTTTCCTGCCGCCTGATCATACCTGTAATTCCGCTAAACACATCTTTTGTACTGTTATCTTCCATGATCCAGGATTTTGCCAGATCTTCCATGGCCACTACATCATCACCACTACGGGGAGGTTCTGCAAATTCAAATCGCATTATTTTTTGCTCAGGAGGCAGCTCTATACGTTCGATCTTTTCAAGCTTCTTGATGCGTGATTGAACCTGTGCTGCATGGGATACGCGGGCTGCAAAACGGGCAATAAAATCTTCTTCCTTGGCAAGCATCTCCTTTTGACGACGGTAACTTGCAAGAAGGTTGTTTCTGCGAATTTCACGTTCCCGGATGTAGAAATCATAATTGCCGCCATAAGTTGTGACTGTTTTGTTGGCTACCTCAACAATTCTACTGACAATGGAATTCATAAAGATCCGGTCATGGGTCGTCATGAGTACAGAACCTTTGAATTCATTTTTCAGCCAATCTTCAAGCCAGAGGATAGATTCGATATCCAAATGGTTTGTGGGCTCATCGAGCAACAGGACATCCGGATTAATGGTGAGGATCTTAGCGAGGGCAATACGCATTTTCCACCCTCCGCTAAATGATTCAACAGGACGATTATAATCATCAGGCCCAATACCAAGACCGGTAAGTACAGCCTGGGCCCGACTTTCAAGATCATACCCGCCACGATGTTCAAACTCTTCCTGAGCATCCCCGTATCGTTCAAGAAGCGCTGCAAGTTCATCATCTTCCATGGGCTGTGCCATGGCAGCTTCCATTTTCTCGATTTCCTGGGCAAGATCAATCACAGCGGCTACTGCAGACATGGTTTCTTCAAGGGCAGAACGCCCGGACATCTCTCCAACTTCCTGGGAAAAATAACCAAGTATTGTTTTTTTAGAGCAGGATATCTCGCCTTTGTCTGCTTCTTCTTCACCGGTAATCAGGCGGAATATTGTACTTTTTCCTGCACCGTTTGGGCCCACCATTCCGGTTCGGATGCCCGGTAGAATTTGAAGACTGGCCTTGGTGAAGATAATCTGGCTACCGTATTGTTTTGATATATTGTTCAAATGAACCATAAAGAGTCTCTGGGATTAAAGAAAAACTGTTGTAAGGAGATTTTGTCGATTACAATGTATTCGGATTTTGAGTAGAACCTTCATTTTCGAATCAGACAGAATACTTTGTAAGGAAAATAAAAACCATGGGAAATCCATTTCAGGATCAGCTTTTGAAAGCGGGGCTGGTCAATAAAAAACAGGCCAATAAAGTCAAACGTGAAAAACATCTTAACCGAAAACAAAAAAAGAAAGATGTTTCAGCTGAAATTAGTGACCAAGCTCGAAAAGAGCAGGCAGCCCAGGCAGAGCGCAATCGTGAACTGAACCGATTACATGCTGAAGAGAAGGCGCAACGTGAGTTGAAGGCCCAGGTAAAGCAACTTATAGAGAAAAACAAACTGGAGTGCGATAACTTTGGTGATGCCTATCACTTTGTCGAGCAGGGTAAAATTGAAAGAATTTTTGTCTCTACAGAAATGATAGAAGAGTTAAGCTGTGGTCAGCTGGCAATTGTTAAGTTAAACGATACGTATGAAGTTGTTCCCGCCAAAGTTGCCCGTCAGATAACTTGTCGTGCCAAAGAGGCCGTGATTGTTTTTCATGAAAAGAAGAAAGCTTGAGTTGTCTGCTATCAGGCCGGTTCAATTATTGCTGATTTATTTTATATCTCTAGTTAGAGGTTGGCAGGAAAGTAGAAATCGTAGCTGTTGATTCCGATACTGCAGGCAAAGACGAGATTCTCTCCATTACAACTCCCACCACACTCAGCGCTGGCAGTGATGCAAGACTAAGTGAGGTCAAGTCTCATCTTGGCATAAAGGTGTATTTGATGCATAATTAATCTCATGAGCCGACCATTACGCATAGAGTATCCCGGAGCATGGTATCATCTTATGAACCGCGGCCGCAGGGGAGATGGGATCTTTGATGAACGAAAAGATCGTGAGACTTTTATCACTCTGCTCAAAGAAGCGGCCAACCTTTGGAATGTTCATATCTCTGTTTTTTGCCTGATGGATAACCACTATCATATACTTGCTCAGACTCCGCTGGGTAATCTTGCTCG
>DQVD01000210.1 GCA_015661935.1 Desulfocapsa sulfexigens
ACCAGATAGAGTGCAGCAATTTTCCATCCTAAGAGTCCATAGAGCAGAACGAGTGCGATTTCATTGATCAGAGGGGCAGCAATAAGAAAGGAGAGAGTGACACCAAGAGGAATTCCTGCCTGCACAAATCCAAGGAAAAGAGGGGTGGCGGAACAGGAACAAAATGGGGTGATGATTCCAAAAATGGCGGCAAAAACATTTCCTGTTGTTTCCCGTTTACCAGCGAGAATTTTTCGTGTTCGTTCTGGTGTTACAAAGGTGCGGAGAATACCAATGGCAAAAACAATGAGGGTGAGTAGCAGCAGTACTTTTGGTGTGTCATACACAAAAAATTGTACTGCTGCAGCCAGATGGCTCCCCTGCTTGAGACCTAAAATGGAGTAGGTGAAGAAATGAGAGAAGGAGAGGAGTTGGCTGTAAAGAAGATACCAGCCGACGAGGATGCCAGCACCAAGAGTCAGATATGTCCTTTTGGATAGCTGCTTTTTGGTGGATCCTGGTTCTGGTTTTTTCTGGGTGCAGGCACATTCTGTCTGTGGTGCCATTTGGAGTGTTTTCATATTCTTAACCTCACACGGTGCAAACGGTTTCTTCAGTATTGACCAGGTTTGTCTGCAGTCGCATCTGTTTGAGTTCTTTATCGTCTTCCAACCAGGTTTTCAGGTGTGATAGCATTGCTGCTTCGTATTCAGATTCGTGTGTACCCGACAATTTATACATGATCCATGTCCCCTGTCGTCTACGTTGAACCAGACCGGCATCTTCAAGGACTTTCATATGTCTCGAAACCGAGGATTGAGCAAGCTGCAGGTAGACTTGTATGTTGCAGACACAGAGTTCTCCATCCTGCAGGAGTTTTAATACCCTGACTCGGTTGGGGTCTGACAGGGCTTTCATGACTCGTATAAAGTGTTTCATAGAATCTCCAAATGCATGTATCTATATATCGACATGTTGCGATATACTGTAATACGTCACTCTGTTTTGTCAATCGAAATTCTGTCATATGCAGATTTTTAGTGCCTTGCAGAACAATTTCTTGTTTTTGCAAAGAAATTTTCTGATAAGGCACTTATCCAGTGAACTGCCTTTCTTCCTGAACAGGGTTAGAACATGTTAGCCAGGCTATCCGAATTCTTTCTGATTCGTTTAAGCTGATCTTCAAGATCAGCAATTTCGATTGCCCAGTATTCCCTTGAAGCAAAATCCGGGATAATGGGAGTAGAGCCGTCGGCAAGATACTGATGGGTTAACCAGGCAATATAATGGAGAAAACGCATGGCACGGAGGGGCTCTATGAGGTTGAAAGTTCGCTTGTCAAGGTGATGGAAGGTTTCGTATCCTTCCAGAAAATAATCGATTTCAAGCAGCGATTCCCTCGGAGTACCGGGCAAGAGCATCCAAAGATCCTGGATAGGTGGACCCATGACCATATCATCAAAATCAATAAGAAAAAAAGATTCTCCGGGACGATAAATGATGTTGGAAAAGTGGCAGTCTCCATGAATTCTGCTAATTGGTGTTCCTTCAAACAATGGAGATATTTCAGTAAGCAGTTCACTGCAGAGGGATGAAAATTTTGTGACCAGTGGTTCTTGTTGGATGAGGCCGCTTTTGAGAATGTATTGAATCTGTTCTTCGGTGGATTGGGTTGGCAGCATCGTCATTCTATCACAGGAGGGATGCACCGCGCCGATTGCATGGCAACGTCCAAGCAATCGGCCTATTTCCATCCATTGCTCTTCGTTAAATTCATCATAACTCCTTCCCCCGCAACGTGGGAAAACACTGAAATGAAAATTCTGATATTCTCCCAGTGTTCCACCATTGTGTAGTTTTAATGGTGGAATGACAGGTATTTCCTGCTGATCAAGTTCAAGTAGAAAGTCGTGTTCGTCTTGTAGTGCGGCTTTTGACCAGCGACCGGGGCGATAAAATTTTACCACTAACCCTCCGCCGTCAGCAGCTTCAAGCTCAAAGACACGGTTGATGTAGCTGTTAAGTGGTCTGCAAAGATTTGAGCAGGGGATATCAAGTGCTGCCTCTACCAGATTGAGTACCGTATTCGGGCTAAGCTCGGGAAAGGCACCGGGGTGACTATTTTTTTCGGAATAATTCATGATCTGTTATTGGTGGTTGTAAGTTTTTCAATGTATGTTCGGATTGGGTAAATTGTACCACACAATACGAATCAGGTCTTGATTTCATTCAGGTAAGGCAGACAGTGTGTTTACTGCACGGAAAATAATATGCAAAGAAAGTTGATCCCTGTCTGGTTGTTATCTCTCTCTTTTCAATCCCCTTGCTCTCTATATATGGCAGGCCTTTACAGTTATTTATCCTGAACGATTATTCCATGAAAACCCTGGTAGTCTATCTGGGACTGGTGCTTGTTGGAGTGGTGGCCGCATACGGTGTTGCTTTGTTTCGGGCTGGCGTGATGTCTGGTTAAACCTTTTTTCTGCAGCGCTTGGTATGTTTCTGGTTTTTCTTGAGTTTTCTCTAGATACGAAAGGTGTTGAGTATCGCTCAGAAGCAGCAGAGAGATATCGGCTTGGGCCTGAAGAGTGTCGGGGCTGTAAGATTCGTCCGGTGTGTGGCGGGTGTCAGGCGGTGATCCAATCAGGTGGGCTGGATATTACGTTAAATCGGGATCCTTACTGCTTTATTGAAAGTTGAGCGCACCTGTATTAACTCTGCAACAATGGATACAGCAACTTCACCCGGAGTTTTTGAGGAAATTTTGATACCGATGGGTGCGTAAAGGCGGTCTGCAACTGTTTGCCACAGATGTTTCTTTTTGAGTATCTCTTTAAAAGAGCCAATTTTTTTCTTACTTCCCATGACTCCAATATAATGTGCTGATGTTGTTGCAACATGTTCAAGTACTGCCAGGTCCGTGGCATGATCAGGTCCTGCAATGATAATAAAATCTTTTTCGGCAGGTGCATTTTTAGAAAAAAACTGTTTACCGGAGATGGAGTGGAGGGTGCAGTTTTCAGGAAACCGATCTGCAAGCAGAAGTTCTTCTCGCAGATCAATAATATGCACTTGAAAATCATTTCGATCTGCCAGCCAGGCAACTTCCATTGCCACATGGCCTGCTCCCATTATATAAAGCTGCTCCCGATCCTTTCGTGAGAGTTCTTTTTTCCAGAATGCTGCTTCTTCCGGGTTTCCAAAATCTACTTTTATAAGCTTAACTTGCAGGGTGCCACCGCAGGAGGGAAGGGTTCCGGGGAGGAAAGAGCTGATTTCAACGACATGTTCCGGTGTCACAAGTTCGGCACAGGCTTGAAGAACCTGTTGTTCATTACTCCCCCCGCCAACAGTTCCTGCAATAAGTTGTCCGCTTGCCCAAAAGAGTGTGTTGCCCTGTCTTGCCGGGCCCTGACCATTGGAAGAGATAACTGTGGCTATAACACCACGTGTTTTGTTATGACAGAGTTCATTTAGAAGGGATTCTGAAAGCATGGCACCTTAGGGAGCTGGAAAGAAATAATTATCCAATCCTGCTTGCCACCACGAAGAAGACAAACGGAAATTCGGCGCATTATTTGGATAATTATTTCTTTCTATCTCCTTTATTTAATAAAGTGTCTCATAAATTTCCATGATTTCTTTTATCAAAGGCGGGCGCGGATTGGTCGCAGTGGAGTGATCCTCAAAGACCTGTTCCGCCATCTGCTCCACTTTTGCCAAATACTCCTGTTTGTCGATTTCACAGTCACGGAACGTTCGGGGCAGGTTAAAGTCCATCTGGAGATTGTTTATAGCGTTCAGCAATGATTCAAGTCCCTGCTCAGGGCTTTTACATGGAAGTCCAAGGCTTCCGGCGATCTCCTGATAGCGTTCATGGGCAATATATCTGCTGCCGGGCATAAGTGGATTGAAACGGCTTGGATCTTCAACTCCATTATATTTAATGGTGTGAGGAAGCAGTACACTGTTTGCCAGATCATGGTGTACCCTGAGCA
>DQVD01000017.1 GCA_015661935.1 Desulfocapsa sulfexigens
CCATTCATTCGTTGTATTATGGAACGACAATTGACACACATCATTGCTCTTTTTCCCCTGCTCTGTCTTGCTCTTGTTACCACCGGAGCAGCGGCAGCAGAACCTGAAAAATGCCAGGTTGATGACCTGGTCTTTGGCATGTCCTCTGCCTTGGAAGGGCCTATCTCCGGGTTGGGTTTGAGTATGCGGGCAGGAGTGAAGGCCGCTTTTTCAGAAGCAAACAGGCAAGGCGGCATAAACGGCCACAACCTGTGCCTGATCTCCATGAACGACGGATATGAACCGGAACAAACCGTATCCAACATCCGGCAACTCATCCAGCAGGACAAGGTCCTCGCCATCATCGGCAATGTCGGCACCCCTACGGCGGTGGTCGCAGCACCAATCTGTCAACAGATGAAAACCCTGTTGTACGGCGCCTATACCGGGGCGGGAGTTCTTCGAAAAACGCCGCCAGATCGTTATGTTATCAATTATCGCGCAAGCTACGCAGAAGAAACCGAGGCCATGGTCAACGGCCTTATCGTCCATGGCGGCCTTCAACCAGATGAAATTGCCTTCCTGACCCAGCGGGACGCCTTTGGCGACACCGGTTTCACCGGTGGTATCCAGGCCCTGCGTCGGCACGGCCTCAAGGACGAAAGTCGTATTCTTCATGTCCGCTACGAGCGGAACACCGATGACGTCGAAAATGCTCTGGCAACTCTCCTGCTGGCCTCCCCTGCCCCCAAGGCAATTATCCTGGTTGCAGCCTACAGTCCCAGCTCCAAGATTATCCGCCTGGCCAGAGCATATGGCATCAAGAGCAGACTGCTCACCGTCTCTTTTGTCGGTGCTGATCTCCTTGCAAAGAAATTAGGCTCAGCCGGGGAAGGGGTGATTGTCACCCAGGTTGTCCCCCATGCCCAGGAAAACCTGCCGATAACCACAGCATTCCGCAATGCTACGCAGGGGACAGGACGGTTCGAATCGGCATCGTTTACGACCCTAGAGGGATACATTGCCGGACGCATCCTTATCAAGGCCCTGAGAACCCTTAAAGACAAACCATCCAGGCAACAGATTCTGGAGGCACTGGAAAATCTGGGGGAGTTTGATATAGGGACCGGCGTTCCGTTACATCTGTCAAAACTCGAACACCAGGCCAGTCATCATCTCTGGCCAACCGTTATCAGCAACAGCCGGGTAATCCCCTTTAAATGGCAAGACCTCGCTGACTGATGAAAAGCTCTGTCCACCAAAAACAACCGGCCAACCCGACAAAACTTGTCTGGCTAATTATCATCATTGGCTGCTGTGCCGGTTTTATCATGACCTCCATTGTCTGGTGGCTCAGCGTTGACCTGCGGCACAAACGTGAAAGACTCAACCGGCTGACCGACAAACTG
Source organism: Desulfocapsa sulfexigens (assembly GCA_015661935.1). Lineage (GTDB taxonomy): Bacteria > Desulfobacterota > Desulfobulbia > Desulfobulbales > Desulfocapsaceae > Desulfocapsa > Desulfocapsa sulfexigens_A. The sequence goes on from DQVD01000017.1 coordinate 1,389, forward strand.
ATCACTGCCGATTACAGCATGAAACAGGAAGCAAACCTGATCATGGGACAGTATGCCAGACTCTTCAATCTGGAAGAGGTAGACGCTGCCGGCAATGACCCCGGTGGAAAAACGCTCTCCGCCCTGGCAGAATCCTATGAAAATGAAGCATATTTCCTGACCGACTCATCGCATTTTCATGAGTTGAGAGCGGCTATCCGAACTCTTCAACAACTTAAAAAAAAGTGTCGGTGGTGGGCTAAGCGGCAGATCAGAAACAAAAAATCACGGCTCCTTCTCGATAAAACAGTTGACCAGGCGACATCCTCTTTAAACGAAGCGCTCCATGAGATTTATGGCCGACGGCGACTTAACCTGGTGCTGCGCTACAAAAAAGCAATAGCAGACAGCTCCGGTCGCAGCCCCGAAACAATCCATAAAATTCTCAAGGAGAGCATAAGCGATTCCGGTTTAGCAGGTCTCAAATCCGAGCTGGCTGATCTTACTCTGCTGGTGGAACAACTGCGCAGCGAAACGAGAATTGACCACCTTATCGACCTGAAAGACAACCGCTTGCTCACCACCCTGCTTCGTTTGCGGCGAGTGCTCTCTCTGCTTCCGCCTCGACCGGATTCCTTTAAAGAGACCTTTCAGTCTCTGCTGACATCCTTTGAAACCACCCTGTTGGGCACCGGCTATGCCATTCAGAAGAATCATCAAACCATCAAGACGGGAAGAGACGGTTTCTATACCCTGGTAAAAGAAAATCTTCAGCTGGAGGCAGAACGGAAACTGCATCGTCAGGCTGTATTTGCTGCCTTCAACAAGATTCATGAGCAACTGAGAAAAACCAACGATGAGGTAAAGAATTCCATTCAGATCATGGCTGATAAGCGGGAGAATTCTCTGCAGCATGCCTGGCAAATCATGCTGCTTGTGTCCCTGGTGATGGCCGGGGTCTTTCTGGCCATCTCGTCCCGCATCCTCTCGGCAATTCGCGGCCAGGTACAGAAAATACAGGACACCAACAAAGTCCTTTCCGCCCAGACCCTGGAGCTTAGAAAAAACGAGATCATATTAACGGGCAAGCAGGTTCAGATGGAGTATCTGTCGCGCAGCCTGTTAACCGCTCAAGAAGATGAACGAAAACGGATCGCCTATGAACTGCATGATGAATTGGGCCAGTCGCTCACGGCCCTCAACTTACAGGTACGTTCGTTAACCAGAAGCATGGGGAAAAACCCGGCCTCCATCCTGAAGGAAAAATGTGACCGGCTGTCACAGAGTATCAAAGATATCATCCAATCGGTCAGGCAACTTTCTCAAGACCTCAGTCCTGCCATCCTGGATGATCTTGGCATTGAGGCTGCTCTTGCTAATTTATTAACAACATTTGAAGAATTACATGATCTGGTCATCGTAAAAAATATCAGCCAGGTTCAACTCATTACCGACCTGAACACCCAGCGAAATCTTTACCGGATCATCCAGGAGCTTTTGACCAATATCTCGAAACATGCTAATTGTACAATAATCAATATCGATATACAGAAGACAGGAGACGAACTGCTCATACGGGTTGCCGATAACGGCCGAGGCTTTACCCCTGCCAACACGGGTCAACAGAACAAACACAGAAAGGGGATGGGGCTTTCCACCATTGCCGAACGGATCAGGATCATGCGGGGTACACTGGACATCGACAGCGAGCCCGATGGTGGGGTCAAGGTGACATTTACCATCCCTCTTTTCTGACCACCTGCGGTCCCCTGTCAGCCCTTCACATTTAACCTCTATCAACGATATGAAATCATACAAAATTATTCTTGTCGACGACCATCCCATGGTCAGGCGGGGTATCAGAACATTCCTTGAAGAAGAATCATCTCACATAGTAGCAGGAGAAGCAGGTGATGGATTTGCCTTGCTCAAATTACTTACAAGCACAAAGCCTGATTTGATCCTGCTCGACATTACCCTGCCGGAACTCAGCGGCATCGAACTAATCCCTGAAGTTCTAAAGATTAGGCCTGAAACAAAGATACTTATCCTCACCATGCATAAGAATGAACAGTACCTCTGTTCAGCATTCCGGGCCGGCGCCAGCGGTTTTCTCCTGAAGGAAGATTCGGATACCGAGCTTCTCAAGGCGATTGATGACATAATGTCCGGTAATATAGTGATTTCCACGGAGTTCGAAGACTTTTGCAGCAGCAATGATATCCTCTCGGATTGCCTCAAACAACACGAGTCCTCCTCGCAGATCACCCTCTCCCCCCGGGAAGAACAAATTTTAAAGTTGATCTGTAAAGGCTTTACCAACAAAAAGATCGGCGAAATCCTTTCCATCAGCAAACGGACCGTAGAAACGCACCGGGCAAACCTGATGAAGAGATTACAGGTTAACAAAGTAGCTGACCTGGTCAGATATGCTATCGCCCAGAGCTACATTGACCCCAGCAAATAATATTGGCCGACCGGCCGAGAAAAAATCCGCACCCGATACCTTTCCTCTCTACCCAACCATCTGCCGCCAGGGCCATCTTAACGCCAACGGGCCACACAACATCGCTCGTCTGCTCTGGACGGTTCCCTCCCGGCCCGGGAAACCTCCCAGAATCCTTCATGCCGACAAGCTCTTCATTGTCGGCGACTGCCCGGGCTCGCTTTCCTCTCTTCCCCCTGACCGGAATGGTCTGCCATCCACGATCCGTCCATCCCCGAGGGGGGAGATAACGAAATGGATGCACGGGCCGATGTTACGCCGGGAACCTCTGTTCGTAACTTCTGGAACAGACAAGGATCATAGACCGAACAAAACAGTTGTCATTTTTTAGGGTTTATGGTTATAAAGGTATAAATACCTGCGTATTAATACGTAGGTATTTGTGCGTGAAAAGCGATAGGGTCGCATTTTATCACGCAAAAAAAAAAAGAACATGGAGGGATAAGCATGGGAATTACCAGACGTAATTTTTTAAAAGGCAGTGCTGCTGTGGGAGCAGCAGGAGCCATTGCGCTTAAGGGGGAACCATCCAAGGCGCAACTGAAAGCTCCTGAACTGCGCACCAAGGGATTGCAACGCACAACTACTATTTGCCCCTACTGTGCTGTTGGTTGCGGCCTAGTGGTGGACACCAAAAAAGGTAAGGTGGTCAATATAGAGGGCGACACCGTCCATCCCATCAACAAGGGGTCTCTCTGCTCTAAAGGGAGCGCCTTAATACAGGTTGCAAACAACGAACTCCGTCTTGGCAAAGTGCTGTACAGAGCACCTAAAAGTGACAAGTGGGAAGAAAAGTCGTGGGATTGGGCCATTGGGCGTATTGCCAGGCTGATGAAGGAAACCCGCGATCGTAATTTTGTCAGCCAGGAAGAGGTTAACGGCCAGACATACACTGTTAACCGCAACGACGGCATGGCAATGATTGGAGCGGCAGCCCTTGACAATGAGGAATGTTATCTGCTCGGTAAATTTGCCCGCGCCATGGGGGTCGGTTATCTCGAACATCAGGCTCGAATATGACACAGCGCTACGGTTGCCGGTCTGGCATCCTCGTTTGGTCGTGGAGCAATGACAAACCACTGGATAGATATTCAGCATTCCGATGTCATCATGTGCATTGGATCAAACCCGGCTGAAAACCATCCTGTTTCTTTTAAATATATCGACAAGGCAAAGGATAACGGAGGCAAATTGATCTCTGTTGACCCGCGCTTTACCCGAACTTCGGCCAAAGCTGACATGTACGCCCAGCTGCGCCCAGGAACCGATATCGCCTTCCTGGGCGGTATGATTAACTATGTTTTAAACAACGACCTGATTCATAAGGAATATGTGGTCAACTATACGAATGCCGCATTCCTGATCAGCGATGACTTTGAATTCAACGAAGGACTTTTTTCAGGATTTGACAAGGGATCATCCAGTTACAGCAAGGAAAGCTGGGCATACCAAAAAGACGAAAACGGTATGATCCTGCGGGACGACAACCTGAAAGATCCCCGCTGTGTCTATCAGCTGATGAAAAAGCATTATTCCCGCTACACTCCTGAGAAAGTATGCGACATCACCGGGACCGACCTGAACAACTACCTGCAACTGGTAAAAACGTTCTGCAGCACCGGCAGGCCCGACAAATCCGCAACCATCATGTATGCCATGGGGACTACCCAGCATACCGTTGGAACGCAAAATGTACGGTCGTACGCCATGTTACAGCTGCTACTTGGCAATGTCGGTATTGCGGGAGGCGGAATCAACGCCTTACGCGGCGAGAGTAATGTTCAGGGATCAACGGATTACGCTATCCTGTATCACATCCTGCCCGGTTACCTGAAAGTCCCGACCCATACCAATACCGACCTGCAGGCCTATCTGAAAAAGTGGACCCCCACGACAGATGATCCGCAGAGCGCTAACTGGTGGGGAAACACCCCCAAATACATGGTCAGCCTGCTGAAGGCCTATTGGGGGGAAGCGGCAACGGCAGAAAATGATTTCTGCTATGACTACCTGCCGAAACGAAGCGGTAATTATTCGTACATTAAACTGATGGAACGACTCCAGCTGGGTGGTTTTGAGGGTCTGATCAACATGGGCACCAACCCGATTGTCGGCGGCCCTGATGTACAGCAAATAGCCAAAGGGCTGGATAAGCTGAAATGGATGGTCTCCGTCGACCTGTGGGAAACAGAAACCTCGGTATTCTGGAGACGTCCCGGCGCAGATCCCAAAACCATCGACACAGAGGTCTTTCTGCTGCCGGCGGCCTCCTCCATTGAGAAAGAAGGAAGTATTTCCAATTCAGGCCGTTGGGCGCAATGGCGTTACCAGGCTATCAAACCCGTGGGTGATGCCAAAAGTGATGCCGCAATGCTTGATATGTGGGTCAAGGAGTTGAAAAAACTGTACGCCGAAGATGGTGTTTTTCCAGGCCCTATCACTGATCTCGCCTGGGATTATGGTCACGAAGAAGAGCCGGACATTGATAAGGTTGCCCGCGAATGTAACGGTTTCTTCACCAGGGACACCGAGGTGAAAGGCAAAAGGTTTAAAAAAGGAGAGCAGGTTCCGAGTTTTGCCTATCTTAAAGACGACGGGTCCACGGTAAGCGGTAACTGGCTCTACTGCGGCTCCTATACGGAAAAAGGCAACATGATGAAACGGCGCGGCCTGGAAGATCCGGGCGGCATGGGGGCGTACCACAATTGGTCCTGGTGCTGGCCTGTCAACCGGCGCATACTGTACAACCGCGCCTCAGTGGACCTGGACGGAAAATCCTTTAATCAGCAAAAGCCTGTCATCAGCTGGAACAGGGCAACCCGCAAGTGGGAGGGAGATGTACCTGATGGCGGATGGCCGCCCATGAACGAACCGGGCACAAAATCTCCCTTTATCATGATACCGGAAGGATATGGCAGACTGTTTGCCGCAGGACTTGCCGACGGCCCATTTCCGGAACATTACGAGCCGGTTGAAAGTCCGGTAGACAACTGCATGACTGCACAGCAGTGCAATCCCGCGGCAATGATTCCCGCTGACTTCTTTAGTGACAGCGACAAGTACCCGTATGTCGGCAGCACCTACAGGGTCACCGAACATTGGCAGGCAGGTGCCATGACCCGCAACCTCCCCTGGCTGGTTGAGCTGGTCCCGGACATGTTTGTTGAGATCGGTACCACTCTGGCCAAGGCCAAGGGGCTTAAAAACGGCGATATGGCAACCATCACCAGTGCCAGGGGGGCCATCGAGGCCCGGGTCCTGGTCACCCCCCGTATCAAACCATTGGTCGTCAGTGGTAAAACTGTGGAACAGGTGGGCATGATCTGGCACTTCGGATTCAACGGTCTGGCAAAGGGCTCCAGTGCAAATGTGCTCACTGCGGCGGTTGGAGATGCAAATACCGGGATCCCGGAATCCAAAGCATTTTTATGTGACATCCGGAAAGGAGGAATGAAATCATGAGCAGAGCAACTATTTCCGGCGAGCCCGACGCATTTTTGATCGATCTGACCAAATGTACCGGCTGTCGCGGCTGTATGGTCGCCTGTAAGCAGTGGAACCAACTGCCGGCCGAAGAGACAGACTTTTTCAGCGGTGAAGGCTACCAGAACCCGAAAGAGATGTCAGAAAACACCTATACGGTCATCAAGTTTCGGGAATTTGAAAAGAATGGCCATTCGATTTTCTCTTTTTACAAAGAGATGTGCATGCATTGCGATGATCCGGCCTGTGTTTCAGTATGCCCTGTGAATGCCTTTCATAAAACTCCTGAAGGGCCGGTTATTTACGACGCAAAGGTGTGCATTGGCTGCAGGTTTTGCATGATCGGCTGCCCGTTTGATGTACCCAAGTACGAGTGGAGCAAGAAGCTGCCCCTGGTGAGGAAATGCGATGGCTGCTACAGCAGGATAAAAGCAGACCTCAAACCAGCATGTGTTACCGCCTGCCCATCGGCAATGGAATATGGACCTCGCAGTCAAATGGTTCAGATTGCCGAAGAGCGGCTGAAACGTCATCCTGATCACTACATCAACACAATTTACGGCAAAGACGAGGCTGGGGGTACCAGCGTGTTGTACCTCTCATCCGAGCCCTACGAAGAATTGCGTTTTCCTTCTGTACCGGAGCGGCCCTTGCCCAGCTATACCTGGCCTGCCCTGCGTCTGGTTCCTGGAATTTTCGCTACCGTTGTCACCGGTCTCACAGCCCTTACCCTGTTTAATCATCGTAAAGAACGGCTGGAGCGGGAACGAAACAAGGAAAAGGAAGCAGAACAACAACGGACAGTTCAAGCCGAGGAGGACAAGTCATGAGTATAACACAGGCTATTGGTAAAGAAGTTAAATCCTATCACTGGTTCGTCCAACTGATGCTGCTGCTGGTTCTTGTGGGAGCAGCTGCAGCGGTTTACAGATTTGTTTTCGGACTCGGGGCGACAACGAACCTCAACGACCGATACCCCTGGGGGCTGTGGGTTTCTTTTGATGTAGTAACAGCTGTACCGCTGGCAGCAGGGTCTTTCACCCTGGGAGCGATTGTATACTGCTTTAATATCAAAAAGCTGGAGCCTTTGATCCGACCTGCAATTGTCACCGGATTCCTCGGTTACTCCCTTGTCTGCGTAGGATTACTCGTTGATCTTGGCCAACCCCATAAAGGATGGCATGTACTGTTCTTCTGGAACCTGCACTCGCCAATGTTTGAAGTTGCGATGTGTGTTTTCGCCTATACAACAGTTCTTTTTCTGGAATTCCTTGAACCTGTCGGCGAAAAATTCGGCTGGAATTTGTCCCTTAAGGTGTTACGCAAATTACACATGCCACTGGTCATTGCTGCTGCCGGGATCTCCACACTGCATCAATCGAGCCTTGGCACATTTTTTCTCATTGCGGTCGAAAAGTTGCACAGTCTCTGGTACAACCCGTTACTTCCCCTGCAGTTCTGGATGAGTGCCATCAGTTGCGGGTTATGCATTATTATCCTGGAGGCTACTGCAACCCATAAGTGGATGAATCAGCCCAACGAAGGGGTCCTCCTGCGGACTATTGGAAAGATTTTGCCCTGGACCATCGGGGCCTATCTTGTTGTCCGTGTTTTCAGCCTCTTTTTCCTGACCACTGGACCGCTGTTTGACAATCCGGTTATGACTCGATTGTTTACCGTTGAAATGGGCGGATTCGTCCTGGCGTTGCTCATGTTCAGCACAACAGCTGTCCGTAACAATGACCGGTTACGAGCCATCGCCGCAAGCGTGCTGGTATTAACCGTTATCCTGCATAGATTTAACGTGTCAATGTTTGGCATGATGGATATGAACAACATTTACTATCCTTCGATGACCGAAACACTGGTCACGGTAGGAATTCTTGCCGCACATATCCTGTTCTTTGTCTTAATTGCTAAATATTTTCGGATATTTGTACATAGCGATGGACATGAAGAGCCCGCTCAATCCTGCCCGTCAGCTTCTGCGTATTCGCACGGCTAAAAACCCAACAGATTACGGTCTCCAGGCTTGCCCGGAGACCGTAATCCCCACGGCAACATACCATTACAGACACTCATCTGTGCCCTTGCAACTGCACAGACTGATCCCCACCAGGAGAAGAGATGATTCCAGTTATAAGTATTATCGGCCAGCAGGCAAATGAGGTAAGGAGCATCAGCAGTCGCCTTGTCGAGCAGCTTAGAAGACAGGGATATTCGGTCGCCACCGTACAGGCTGCTGCAGGTGACCACAGGCATGCTCCGCTGCCGTTGAAAGAGGCTGGAGCGGAGGCGTGGAACAAGGAGGATAAAAACATTCGTCTTGTTTCAGACCTGATGACAATGCACATCCAGGAAAATACGACTAATATTTGCCAGCTGGTCTCCCGCCACTTCCCTGACTGCGATATTGTCATTGCCGAAGGATTTGCAGATGACCATCATATACCAAAGGTTGCGCTCACTTCTGACAGTTGTACCGTGGAACATTTCACCAGGATGAATATTAAGAGAATAATTCAGGCAATTCCGGAAAAGCACGCTGCAGGAGTTGCGACATCCGACCTGAATAAATGCAGGGAGCTTGCAGACTTTATAGAACAACGTTTTCTTGTCAAGACCGCAAAGGAACAGACCATCCTCTTTATAAACGGAAAAAAAATAGCACTTAATCCATTTATCCAAAAAATATTGTCAGGCACAGTACTCGGACTCACCGATACCCTGAAAAAAACAGAGGGGGCAAAACGTATTGATCTGCTTATCCGTATCGGTGATGAGCAAGAGGAAGCAGGCCAGCTCTCTCAGGCCGGCAACAGGCACAGAAGAGGCAGTTGTTCGGCATGCACCAAACTTTCCAGCCAGGGCCCGACCGGGACAGAATGAGCTGAGCCAGATCGGCTTGTTTATCAATCACTCCCCTGGCAGGCCTGGTACTGGTCTGCGACATAAGCTGGCATGCTCTGCGGATAGACGGCCGGCGGCAGAAGAACAGGAAGGCCAGGACGGTATATTTTTTGCAAGATAAAAATCCCCACTATTGCAAACAACACTCCTCAGTTGAAGGTGGGGAATTTTCAACAATAAAATCTTTTTAAAATATCGGTCGCAATCGCCAATAAAGTCCTCCTATTTATAGTTATGTTTCAAGGCATCAACGCAAGAGTTTAGATCAATAACTTATCAGTGAGTTTTTCACAAGACAACTGTCACCGTCAAAGATCAGTAAGTGACTGTGGTGGACTAACCATGTCAACCATGGCTGTAGTCATGTCCTTATCGTAAA
>DQVD01000166.1 GCA_015661935.1 Desulfocapsa sulfexigens
AAAAATAACTCAATCCTTTGGGCTTGGATGTATTATTCTAGGTATTATTTACTATTCCCTTCCCATACTCACGACTTCCATACGGATATTCTGGCCAGGATACCTGGCAACTTGCGGAATTATTATGCTCTGGCGTTGGGCATATTATTTTATCCTCAGAAAACGAATGTTTGTTCAAAAAATCCTCGTACTTGGCACAGGATCATTTGCTTCTGAAATTGCAAAGAAAATCGAAGGAAGCCATGATTCCGCTCATAAAATCATTAGTTTTATTGGCAGCAATGAAGTTGCATTTAATCCCCATCATGTCTCTATAGTCGAAAAAATTCCGAACATGGCTAGCTATTGCAGAGAACACGACATAGAACAGATCATTCTGGCCATGGATGATAGACGAAAAAAAACTCCAACCAAAGAACTCCTGACATGCAAACTTGAAGGTATCACTGTTAGACAAGGAGTGAGCTTTTATGAAGAAATTACCGGGAAATTTCCCGTTGAAAAAATAGACCCAAGCGGAATCTTTTTTTCCGATGGATTTACTCTTAGGCGATGGACCAATGCGATGAAAAGAGCCCTTGATATCTTCCTTGCCATTTTGGGGATAATCATCACACTGCCTATAACAATTATTTCTAGTATCATTATCAAACTCGAATCTCCTGGCCCTGTTTTTTATTTACAAGAACGTGTGGGAAAGAGAGGACAGACCTTTAAAGTGATAAAATTTCGATCAATGTGCCAAGATGCAGAAAAAGATGGTGCTGTATGGGCACTAAAAAATGATAAACGAGTAACACGATTTGGTAGATTAATCCGTAGAGTTCGTATAGATGAAATCCCCCAGATGCTCAATGTACTAAAAGGAGAAATGAGTTTTGTGGGACCTCGTCCTGAACGGCCGGTATTTGTAGATGAACTCTCAGGAAAAATTCCCTATTATGCTATCAGACATTACGTGAAGCCTGGTATTACCGGATGGGCCCAGGTGTGCTACCCCTATGGTGCTTCCGTGGAAGATTCTCTTCGAAAACTGGAATATGATCTGTACTATATGAAAAATATTTCTATTCTCATGGATTTAATGATAATTTTTAAAACCATAAAAACTGTTCTTTCTGGGACAGGTGGTCGTTAAAAATACTTTCTGCCTCTTTCTCATTTGCCAACATCTTTTTCCACAAATCCCCAATAAGGATAATCCACTTCATACTCAGCAACCAGACCTGGGCTATGCTCTCGACTGGCAACCAGCCAAAGCTTATTTTTTCGTTTCTGTCCATCAACTGAGCTGAGCGGATCCCAGTTGGGATACAGAACCATGGCATTATCAGCACTATACTCGATATCCCCAGATCCCTTGAACACACCAAGATGCGGCGTTTCTTTATAACTTTTACCATCCCCCCTTGAGAGTTCTGAAATAACAAGAAATGATACATCCAACTCATCACGAATGGACTCCATTTGTCTGAGCCAGGCATCTATTCCGGTTCTCCGTTCGGAAAAGTCTTTAAAAGGTAATTTATGCAAACTGTCTATCACAACAACGGTATAATCGTTATCTGTTTCATGGCGAATTAAATCAATATGCCGGCGCATGATCTCAGGTGTTACCTGCCTATCATTGATCACTCTGAAAAAATGCATCATCTTCTGCAAACGCTCGCAGGCGACTTTGTACCTGACCTCATCTTCTTCATTAAACTTGCCATTCCGTATGGTGTCTGCAGTTAACCGACTAAGCCTGCAAAGAGTACGCTGATAAATCTTTTGCCGACCATTTTCAAAGTCGTAATAGAGTACAGGTATTTCCCGCAAAGCCATCTCCGTAGCCACTTGAATCAGAAAGCTGGACTTTCCGGCCTTTGGCGCCCCACCCACAATATTAATGCCATGAATTCCATCAAGCGCTTTATCGAGTAACGGAAATCCAGATTTAAGTGCCGCATAGGAGAGACCTCCTTCCATGGTAATCTGTCCCTGAAAATGAGCATATTCCCGGGATGGCGTGGTAAAAGGAGAAAAGGCTCTGGCCCTGGTGATCATAGCAGAAACTGCAGAACGAAACTGTTTCACCTTATCCTTTGCAAGCTGACACAGGGTATAATCTCGAGGCAGCCCGGCAGGCCATCTGAATGGCCGAACTTTATACCCGATACGAGACGCTAAGTTCCGCATGCTAATTTCAGATTCGCTGCTATGTTTGGTAACCAGAAACAGAGTACGGATAAAAGCAAACTGTTCCGGGTCAATGGTTTCCATTGTCTGATAGTCAGGAACAGCAACAGCTGGATAGCCTAGCTGTTTTAAAGCAAGCAGCGCATCCTCTCCTTCACAGAGGAACAAACTGCCATTTTCACAACGCTTAATATCCTGAACATTAAAAACCTGATAATCCTCGTTAAAAAAATCTTCATTTCCATGCCAGAAAAAATCTTCCATGCGTTCAGGAAAGACACATCGGGCTGAATAACAATTACCATCACTCTGAAAATAGGGGTACACAAGGTATCGACCATTATATCCTATCTTCATCTCCTCAAGAGCTGCGTTGCCAATGCCGTATTCCTGAAAACGAGCCAGCAATCCATCGGTCATACTCTCGACGTGGGAGCGTATTTCCCGATTGAGATTTGCTGCCGGGAAATCCATGTTTTTAAGAAATATTTCAC
>DQVD01000004.1 GCA_015661935.1 Desulfocapsa sulfexigens
CTGCCACAGGTGGCATACTATTCTTCTTTCCGTCTTTTGCAAATAAGGAACGGGGATGAAATAACTTCCCCAATTTAGCCGCTCGGATTTAGGTTATTTTGGCTCAATCTTGAAAACTAAAAACCGCGGCATAGCTAGCCTATATGAGGATTTTTCGTTATTCAGAAGAGGCAGCTCTTACAAAATTTCTTCAACCATTAAATATAGTGCGTCTCAACCACGACAGTGCCAGAAAGGCTGCTGGCATCAGAGCAATGCTTGAAAAAAAGGGAACTCCCATTGCTTCCTCCGATCTTCTTATTCCAAGAATCGCTCTCTCGCATAATCTTATACTTGTAACAAATAATGTCCGTGAATTTAGAAGAGTCGCAGGATTAACTATTGAAAACTGGATTTGAATTACATGTTAGCAACATAAAGCATCTTTGCTCGGCTTACCTGCCTACTCATTGCACGATGCTTCGCAGATAGTTTTTCCATCGGCACCACTATCAACACTTTATTACTATTTTGCGCATTTGCAGCAGACAACTCACGAGCTTTAATCACCGCCTTCACCATGGAAACCAGACAATCAGAAGAAACTGAAATAAATATTTTCTCACCCTTTAATGCACCCAATACTCCAGCTGAAGAACCATCCGCATTTACCAGTTTCAGGTCAGCAGAAAAATTTCTCTCTTGTCTCTCTTCCGCATCACAATAAGCAATTTCTTTGAAATTATCCATAATGAAGGCGGCCATAGTCACCATTCCCCGATTATAATATAAACCGACACAGTAATTGAGCAGTTCATTTTCAGGGATATGATCCCGTAAGATGCTCAACAGACTCTTCATGCCATCTAGTATCTCCTGTCTATACAACGACTGAATATCCGTCGCCACCATTTCTTCCCGGTGATAAGCCACATATTCATGCATCATAAAATACTGGCCGATTAGACGTCTTAACAGGTCACTTCGAGAAAGGTCCTGGTAATTTTGCTCGATAAATCTCTGAAACTCTTTCTTTTTATCATGAAGTTCTTCAACTGTTTTGATTGAACTACTTGAATCAATAAGTTCTTTTCCCTGTATCATCTGTCCGGCAAAACCATACTCATTCCCATCATCGGGCAATTTATCACCAGACAGCAAGCTGTAAAAAAGTCGATTATCCCCTTCTACGGTAAATTTTGGTAATTCTTTTACGTTTGTAATCGTTACAACATCTGATTTGCTTCCTGCAATTAAAGGATATTGCTGTCCACCTGAAAAAATCAGCATAGCTAGTCCGGTATACGGAACGTTCACCCTCTGACTACCACCTACCGGCAGGGAACCACTAAACAATTCAATATTTTTAAGCCCGTCATAGCCCTGTATCTTAAAATCAACAACCATTTTTGAATTATTAAGAAAAGTTACTTGTCCCTGTCCCTTGCTTCTCGTAGCCATGGCACTGGTAATAAAGGATAAGAAAACTACGATGGATATCATCAATTTCAAGCTGTTTTTCATTGGTTAAATTCTCTCCTCTCTACAAAAGAAAAAAAGCTCCCCCGATAATATCGGAATAAGCTTCCATTAATCCTTAAGGCACCGAACACTAAAGCCGTTGGCATTCCCGCTGTTAAAGTTCAAGTTGCGACTGTTGCTGCCATTCACCGTAGCCGACCAGTAGTTGCCGTTGCTGCCTGCGTTGTTGATGGTACCATTGTTGTGGTTGCGGTACCCTGCCACAACAAGCAGACGGACAACCACTTTACATCTTCATGACTAATCATAACCAAAGCATCGGTCTTGAAGCAGGAAACAAAATCCCCCTTTCGGAGTCTCTTACCTCCTTCACCTGCCCGAACTATTCATCCCGCCGGTTTGTCAGGATTGATATGGCACACTCGCAAAATATGAGGTTTCAGCACTTTACGACTCCGGCCATATATTTCTGCCAGCCAACAAGCTGGATGGAAATGTCTTCCACTTTAGTGTTCAGGAAGACAAATGGTTTGTTCCCAATTATCTGCAAATCCTTTGTCAATCGTAATCTGTAATAATGGACGAATCGTTTCCACATCCTCCCGTGCCTCTGCAACACGCTCCAGCCTGTTTTGTTTCTGACTTTTGTTGGCTTTGTAGATGTTTATGACCAGTTCAAGAGCTTCATTTATCAATCGTTCACCAATGGTGTATTTGTACTCCCCTGGAAACCGTTTTGTCCGTTTGAAAATTTCTATCAGCAGGTCATAAGCGACTTTATAGATAGGCAGGGCTGTGTATAGTGCCATGGCAGATTATGGATATTTGGTATTACTTTGGTATGGGCAGTGTTAAAAGAAAAGAAGAAAAAAAACTGCGGGCATAATCTTTTTCTCGATTTCACTATAAAAGGGCGTTGAAAAGAACATATAATTACCCTATAAAAACAAACCATTGAACATGTTTGCACCACTTACTGTAATCACTTTTCTTTTTCCAGTCGATGCCGGAAACCGCCAGCAATCCCTCTGACTCATCAATTGCACCACCAATACCACTTAACTGCTTTTTTATATCTTCAATAATTGTTACAGGAAAGCCGCAGCTATACACAGGCTGATTGACAAGCCTGATAAATTTTAATTTTATTTTCAGCGTTTTTATATTCTCTGTAAACAACATTGCCTGCTAATTATACATCTGATAAAATGCTCCCTCCCGGTGCAGAGTTAATTGTTGTTTATTTGTCGCTAATTCTATCTTTTCCTGTGTATTCATACATTTTAATAAAAGGTAGAGCTTAAAAAAAATCGAGGGCTACGCCCTGCATTAAAACCGTTTTGGTATCTATCCCACATACCTTGCCACCCCCTGCACCCGAAAAAAGACGCGAGATGCAGGAGGAAAGTGACAAAGTGGTAAATAAATCAAAGTGTCTTAATCTTTAATGCACCGTACACTAATGCCGTCCGCACGTGGGCGGGAGTCTGTGTAGGAAATCGAGTCTGCAAAGTACAAGCGGTTGCTTCGGGTGCCAACCAC
>DQVD01000419.1 GCA_015661935.1 Desulfocapsa sulfexigens
CATTACTGACAGTGCAGTAACGGATTTTCCAGAACCGGATTCACCCACCAGAGCAACAGATTCTCTTTGCTTTACAGAAAGAGAAACATCAAAAAGGACCTGTTTTTTTTCAGGTTCTTTTTTTCCGGTATCGTGATAAAAGCTGAGATTGAACGTATCAATTGTTAAAAGCATTCAAAAATCCACAGTGCTGAAATTGAGGGACATGACGGAATGTGTGTACTATACAAAATATTTATCGGTGAGCAAGAAGAATAGCCCCCCATGGATTATGGAAAAGAGTTGACACTTTCCCTTGGGCAGCCTAAGTATTACTCAATCTTTCTGTAAATATTTGGCATTACCCATGCCCGTTCATATTGACCTGCTCACGTATAACTGCATACGCTATGCGGGCCAATATGAACGAGCATGGGTAGCCAGCCGGTAAGCGTAGACTCCGATTACCGGATCCTTATTTACAACCCAAATATTTACATCTTTCTAACCTCTACTTAATAAACCAGTATCGTGTATCCAGACTACCCGTTTCAATCCAATTATCATACCATAGGTAATTACCGGCTACATTATGTAGATGAAGGTCAAGGTGATGTAATTCTTATGGTTCACGGCAATCCTACCTGGTCATTTTATTTCCGCAAATTGATTACTCTTCTTGCAAAAAATCATCGTATAATTGCAGTTGATCATCTGGGGTGCGGACTTTCAGACAAGCCCCAGGATTATGATTACTGCCTGCAAAACCATATAAATAACCTTGATTCTCTTCTGCAGAATCTTGAAATTAAATCATTTTCACTGGTTGTTCATGATTGGGGTGGGGCTATTGGAATGGGGGTTGCTGCAAAACATATCAACTCAATTCAGCGGGCAATGATTTTAAATACGGCAGCATTTAGATCAAAGCGAATTCCTTTACGAATCAGTGTCTGCCGCTGGCCAATTGTTGGGAAACTTCTGGTACGCGGGCTGAACGGTTTCGCAGGGCCTGCTATTCATATGGCAGTTAGTCAAAAAATGGAAAAAGATGTGGTCACTGCTTTTCTTGCACCATATGATTCCTGGAATAACCGGGTTGCTGTTTCAGCATTTGTAGAAGATATTCCACTTGATTCCAGCCATCCCTCGTACCAGACTCTGATCAATGTTGAAAAAGGTCTCGAACAATTACAGGAAAGACAGCTGCCAATGCTAATTTGCTGGGGAGGAAAAGATTTCTGTTTCAATGATCTTTTTTATGAAGAATGGTGTAAACGTTTTCCTCACGCTGATACCCATTATTTCAAAGAGGGTGGACATTATATTTTAGAAGATGCATTTGATGAAATTGCTCCTCTTGCTCAATACTTCTTTGGGAGTGCAGAGTGAATCTCAATATAGCTCATACTCTGGCCGAAAGTGCAAAAAAAATGGGAGACAGGACTGGGCTTGTTGAGGCTGCTACAGGAAAAAGCCTTAGCTTTAAAGAGTTGAACAGAAGATCCGACTCCTTTGCTCATATCTTACAATCCGGAGGGGTGACGTCAGGAGACAGGGTTATGCTCATGGTAAAACCTTCTGCTGATTTTATCTGCCTTACTTTTGCATTATTTAAGATTGGTGCTCCTGTCATATTGATAGATCCCGGCATGGGTTATAAAAATTTGTTGAGATGTATTGAAGGAGTCCGTCCTAAAGGATTTATCGGAATTCCAAAAGCACATTTTTTTAAAACTCTTTTTAGAAAACCATTTACCACTGTAAAGTATACTTTTTGCTGTGGCTCATCACTTGGATTCTTTGGCGCCGATATCTCAAAACTTGCCTGTCAGGAATATCCTGAATTTCCAATATTTGAACCTCAAGTCAATGATCTGGCAGCAATAATATTTACAACTGGTTCAACGGGTCCTCCCAAGGGAGTCCGTTATGAGCATTCTATCTTTCAGGCACAACTTGGTTTGATTCGTGATTACTATGGGATTGGGGCTGGAGATACAGATCAGCCTGCTTTTCCACTCTTTGCACTCTTTTCAACGGCTCTAGGAGCTCAGGCTGTTATTCCTGACATGGATTCAACCCGTCCAGCTAAAGTAGATCCGGCACTTTTTACAGCATCCATTGAAAAATATAGGGTTAGCTATTCTTTTGGCTCTCCTGCGCTATGGAGTGTAGTTGCCGCCTACTGTGAGTCTCGTGATAAAAGATTAAAAACATTAAAAAAGGTTCTTATGGCTGGTGCCCCTGTCTCGGGTGCCCTTATTGAAAAAATGCAGCATGTATTACCGGAAGATGCTGTTATTCATACCCCATATGGTGCAACGGAAAGCTTACCCATCGTTTCCATTGAAGGAAAAGAGGTGGTTAGCGAAACCTGGTCACTCACCAAACTTGGCAAAGGAACCTGCGTTGGACGTTCTTTACCCGGTATAAAGATAGCAATTATTCCAATCAGTGACCAGGCTGTTCCTAAACTTGAACGAAAGGATTTTCTGCCACCTGGAGAAATAGGTGAAATAATAGTACAGGGCAATGTTGTAACCAGTGCCTATGAAAATAACGACAAGGAAAACAAACTGGCGAAAATTGCAGATGGCAACAGATTTTGGCACCGAATGGGAGATGTTGGATATTGTGATATAAATGGCAGACTCTGGTTTTGCGGGAGACGTGCTCATCGGGTTGTTTGCAATAAATATAGTAAAACTTTCTTTTCAATTCCCTGTGAGGCGCTCTTTAATGTTCATCCTGATGTTTTTCGTTCGGCACTGGTTGGTATTCCAGTCTCTTCCGGCAATGATATGATTCCAGCTATTATTGTCGAATTAGAAAAAGGTTCTACCATTGATACGCAACAACTTGTTCACGAGTTACAGGAAATTGGTAAAAACAATCCTTTAACCGCTGAGATTGATAAATATCTAATCCATCCGGATTTCCCTGTTGATATCAGGCATA
>DQVD01000158.1 GCA_015661935.1 Desulfocapsa sulfexigens
AGGGAATGATGCCCGGCATGAATGATCAGCGCTGTCATTATATCACCAGGTTTGCATTGGCGCACAGTATCTGGAATATGAACAATATGATTTGTATCAGTACGACCAACGAGTGATTTTTTTCCGGACTTTTCAATCATTATTGAAAGCTTTTTACCAATATAATTTTTATTATGTTCCAGATTGATTTCATCTTGTCTGGTCTGAAATCTGAGTAGCCTTTCAGATTTGACTGACTCTTCAACCTTGTCTTCAAATGTTTCAGAGCGAGTGCCGGGACGGTCAGAATATTTGAAAGAATAGGATCCGTGATAGTGAACTTCTTCCAGGAGTGACATTGTGTCTTCAAAATCCTGATCTGTTTCTCCGGGGAAACCAACGATCATATCAGTTGTAATGGCAATCTCAGGACAATAGGAACGAAGAGTTGCAACCTTGTCCAAATAGAGTTCTCGTGTGTATTTCCGGTTCATAAGAGAAAGAATCCTGTCGGAACCTGATTGAACCGGGAGATGAAATTGGGGACAAAGGATATCAACTTCAGCAAAGCAACGCATAAGATCATCGGAGAGATCTTTTGGATTGGAAGTTGTGAAACGAAGGCGTTCCAATCCTGGTATTTTTGCTACTTCACGTAAAAGTTTACTGAAATCATAACCACTATCTTTTTCAGAAACACTATTGGTTTTTCCATAGGAATTAACGTTTTGGCCAAGTAGAGTAACTTCCCTGACACCACTTTCAACTAAAACATGAGCTTCTTTTAGTATGTGACTGACACTTCGCGATACTTCGCGCCCTCTTGTGAAGGGGACGACGCAGTAGGTGCAGTAGTTATTGCAACCCTGCATGATTGTGAGGAACTTTTTATAAGCCATGGACTGAGCACCTGGCCCGACTGTCTTGTTCAGGTTGGGGATAAAAGCAGGGATGCTGTAATCGTCTGCTAATTCGGTGAGTACCGATGGTTTTTCCTGGTTTTCAAGAAGTTCTGCGAGCTCGTAAATGTTTTGTGTACCAACAACCAGATCAACGTGCGGCATTCTGTCAATGATCCGCTTTCCTTCCTGTTGGGCTACGCAACCCGCAACGCAGATCTTCAGGTTGGGATTGCGTTTTTTATGTTTTCGCAAAACCCCTAGAAGGCTCATGACTTTTTGCTCGGCCTTGGCCCTGATGGAGCAGGTATTAAGGATAATAAGATCAGCGTCATCGGATTCGCTGGTTTCAATATATCCTTTCTCGGAAAGGAGTTGGGCCATGATTTCAGAATCACGTTCGTTCATCTGACATCCAAATGTTTTTATAAAGAAAGACTTTGAAGACATTGGTGTTTTGTTGTTGCGAGTTGAAGTGAAGGGCTCTGGTTTTTTAAGAGAATTTGCGAGGCTGCTAAGCAGGGCAAAGAGTTTTTCGGTCTGTTCTTTCGGATAGCGAATGCAGACGCAGCCTTTCTTGTCTGGTACAGTTGACAGAAGGCAGAGGCCATCGTACGCCTCAAGAATAAATTTCAAGAAGTGGTACCTTGCCGGGTCAATACGCAGAAAAAGGGATTTTAGATACATGGTATACGATTATTTCTACGGGTTTTAGTGCCTTACAGAACAATTTCTTGTTTTTTTCAAAGAAATTTTCTGATAATCCACTTACCCAGTGAACTGCCTTGCTTCCTGAACAGGGTTAGGTAAGTTACACAGAGAGGGAAGAGTCCACTTCACCCATCTGACTTTCACGGGCAGCCAGCAAGGGAACAATTACTTCCAGTATGTATTCATTTGTCTGCGCTGAGGCCCTTCCGGTAAACTGGCTGTAGTCTCCTACGAGATCCGTCAGATCATCAAGAGAGAAGGGGATGCGATCGTCATCGGCCAGGCGTTGCAGGAGGTCATTGTCAAGGCCTCCCTCTTTAACAACTTTGCCAGCAGCAAGGGAATGTTCCTTTACAACCTCGTGCATTTCCTGCCTGCTTTCTCCTTTTTCCACAGCTTCCATTAGGATTTTTTCAGTGGACATAAAGGGGAGTTCCATGCGGAGGTGCCGCTCGATCTGTTTCGGGAATACAACCATTTGTGAAGTTATGTTTATGTATAACTTTAATATGGCGTCAGTTAGAAGAAAGGCCTGCGGAATATCCATCCTTCGAATAGCAGAATCATCAAGAGTACGCTCAAACCACTGATTGGAAAAAGTTGCAGCAAAGTCTGCGGGAAGTCCCATTAATTTTCTGGAGAGACCGGTCATCCGTTCAGAACGCATGGGGTTACGTTTATATGCCATGGCAGAAGACCCGGTCTGTTTTTTGGCAAAAGGTTCTTCCTGAACTTTTAAGTTTGAAAGTAATCGTAAATCTACTGCAAATTTATGGGACGATGCGCCGATTCCTGCCAGGGTTTCGGCAAGTTTCATGTCAAGTTTTCTTGGATAAGTTTGTCCGGTAACTTCGAAGGTCTTATCAAAACCTAGTTTTTTGGAAACAAGGGCATCAAGTTCTCTTACTTTTCCATTGTCACCGTGGAAAAGCTCAAGGAATGTGGCCTGAGTTCCGACAGTCCCTTTAGCTCCACGTGCTTTTACCTGATCCAGAAAGGCATCAATATATTCAAGATCCATAACAAGATCCTGAATGTAAAGGGTATTTCTTTTGCCAACAGTGGTAGGTTGAGCTGGTTGATAATGGGTGAACCCAAGGGTTGGCAAATCTTTATGTTCAAGGCAGAATTTTGCCAGATTAGATATCACCTTCAATACTGCTTTGCGAATAAGATCAAAGGCTTTTTTCTGAATAATAAGGTCAGTATTACACACAACAAACTGAGAAGTTGCACCAAGATGGATTATACCTTCGGCTTTTGGGCACTTTGTTCCAAATTCATACACATGTGCCATAACATCATGTCGAATTTCTTTTTCCTTGGCAGCAGCAACATCGTAGTCAATGTTATCTACATTTGCCCGCATCTCATCAAGCATCTCCTCGGTAATAATATCTGTGAGTCCTAATTCATATTGAGCTTCAGCGAGAGCAAGCCAACAGCGTCTCCATGTGGTAAACTTTGTCTTCTCAGAGAAAAGTTCCTGCATATCACGGCTGGTATAACGACTGACAAGGGGTTCCTGGTAGATGTTTCTATTCATGCTTAACTCCAATTGCGGCTATATCGGGAAATTGTAATTTGTGTTTATAAAAATAAAAATTATAGAACGCATCTTTCTACCATTTTTCCTGAAAAAGTGAAAGGGAGTCACCGAGTCCTAAGCTGGAGAGTTGATCTCTTTTGCCAGAAATTCATTCGGTCTCAGTCTTTTCTTCAACCTTGCTTTTGGCAGCCTTC
>DQVD01000299.1 GCA_015661935.1 Desulfocapsa sulfexigens
CCAGCACCTGATTCCGTTGCAGCTTTGATTGTCATTGGCGGTTCCATGGGGATATATGACCATGAGGATTATCCATGGCTGCAGATTGAAAAGGAGTTTCTTGCTCAAGTAGTGGGGCATGGCATCCCGATTTTAGGGATTTGTCTTGGGGCACAGTTTCTTGCTGATGTTCTCGGGGCAAAAGTGAATGTAAATCCGCAAAAAGAGATTGGTTGGTTTCCGGTGATCCGTAATAAAACTGTACCTGATTTTCTGGAGTCTGTTTTACCCGAAAAAATGACCGTTTTTCATTGGCACGGCGATACTTTTGGAATCCCGGAAGATGCTGTGAATCTCTACTCCAGTGAGGCTTGTGCGCATCAGGCTTTTTCTATAAAAATCATGTTTTAGGGCTGCCATTTCACCTGGAAACCACTCTCGGGAGCGCGCCGCTCTCATTGATAATCGTCGGAAAGAACTGGTTAAGGCGTCCTGGATTATGACCGAGCGGGAGATCTTAGGGACTGAAGATGCGTTTTATAAGATCAATGATTGTATGTTTGCAGTGATTAACAAGTTTTTTCCCTTGAAAAGATAAATATTCTTAAGGGGGTTGGTATGAAAAAAATATTGGCGATAGCCCTGTTTTTGTGGATGACAAGTGCGTATTCCAGTGTTTCCGCTCAGGAACCTGCTGCAGTGGAACCATCTGTTGTTGAACGGGAAACTGGATGGAAAAAGGCGGGTGACGAAATCATCGAAGCTGCCCATGCAGTTGGAGATGCCACGGCAGATTCTTCCAGAAAAGTGTGGCAATCCACTAAGGAAGGCTCTGTTGAGGTGTGGGACGCCACAAAAGACGGTTCTCAAGAAGCGTGGAATGCGACAAAGAAAAGTATCCGGGAAGCTTGGAAAGCGACCAGAGACGGTTCTCAAGAGGCATGGGAAAAGAGTAAGGCAAAAATACATGACGTAACAGCCCCTGAACCTGCGAACACTGATGAACAGTAAGTAAGCCAGTATTCGTTTCAGTACCCCATGAGGGTGTAGTAAGAACCTTATCAGAATATTTTTCCCGAAAAAGAAAGGTAAACGCAGACTCCGAGAAATTATTCAGTAAGGTTCTATACTGGAAGGTGATTGAACAGGAATACTACCAATGTATCATTGGTTAGTTTGAACTGGCCTGTTCAAGCGCTACAGCAACAGCCACAGAGGCTCCAACCATGGGATTGTTTCCCATACCAATAAGTCCCATCATTTCCACATGCGCAGGTACTGAAGAAGATCCGGCAAACTGAGCATCGGAATGCATACGTCCCATGGTGTCTGTCATACCATAGGATGCGGGGCCTGCACCCATATTGTCAGGATGAAGAGTTCGTCCGGTGCCACCTCCGGAAGCTACTGAAAAGTATCGTTTCCCTGCAATGTTACATTCTTTTTTATAGGTTCCTGCAACAGGATGTTGAAAACGTGTGGGGTTGGTTGAGTTTCCGGTAATGGAAACATCCACGCCTTCAAAATGGTTAATGGCTACACCCTCACGCACGTCATCGGCTCCGTAGCAACGCACTTCTCCACGAGGACCTTCTGAGAAACGTTTTTCTTTTACAACGTTAAGCTGCGAGGTGGCATAATCAAACTGTGTCTCCACGCTTGTGAATCCATTGATGCGTGAAATAATATGTGAGGCATCCTTTCCTAAACCATTCAAAATAACCCGTAAGGACTTCTTGCGAACACGGTTTGCCGACATGGCAAGTCCAATTGCGCCTTCCGCTGCGGCAAAAGACTCATGTCCTGCAATAAAGGCAAAACACTTTGTCTCTTCACGCAGGAGCATGGAGGCAAGATTTCCATGCCCTATACCTACCTGACGATGATCTGCAACGGAACCAGGAATACAGAAGGACTGAAGTCCAACGCCTAAGGTTTCTGCAATATCAACAGCTTTTGTTTCACCTTTTTTGATGGCAATGGCAGCTCCAACAGTATATGCCCAGCAGGCATTTTCAAAACAGATGGGCTGGATTTTTTTTACAATAGCCGCCACATCGACGCCGTATCCATCACATACTTCTTTTGCTTCTTTAAGGCTCTTCATTCCGTATTCTTCAAGAACAGGGATGATCTGATCAATCCGCCTTTCATAACTTTCAAATAATGCCATAAGATTCTCCTTATTCCTTACGCGGATCAATGGTTTTAACTGCATCTGCAAAACGGCCGTAGGTTCCTGTTGCACTCTCAAGTGCTTGGTTGGCGTCGTCACCGTTTCTGATGGCCTCCATCATGCGGCCAAGGTGAACAAATT
This sequence comes from Desulfocapsa sulfexigens, assembly GCA_015661935.1. GTDB lineage: Bacteria > Desulfobacterota > Desulfobulbia > Desulfobulbales > Desulfocapsaceae > Desulfocapsa > Desulfocapsa sulfexigens_A. The sequence continues at coordinate 2,297 of DQVD01000299.1, forward strand.
TGTAGCCGATGATTTCACTGTCGGCATCAAGTGCCAGTTCCATGACATAGCCTTCGGTTACTTCAAGGTAACGAGGGCCTTTCAGTTTAGTGCCATATGTGCTTGCAGTAACAGATCGCAATCCTTTACCTAGATCTTCAAGACCTGCACCAACAGGAAGACCACCTTCGGAAAAGGCGGACTGGCTTCGACCGTAAACCATCTGTAGAAAGAGTTCACGCATGGCAACATTAATTGCATCGCAAACCAGATCGGTATTCATCGCTTCAAGAATGGTTTTCCCCGGCATGATTTCAGATGCCATTGCAGCGGAATGAGTCATTCCGGTACAGCCAATGGTTTCAATGAGTGCTTCCTCGATGATACCATCTTTGATGTTTAAGGTTAGCTTACAGGCACCCTGTTGAGGTGCACACCAGCCTACTCCGTGGGTTAATCCACAAATATCTTTAATTTCCTTCGCCTGTGTCCATCGCCCTTCCTGCGGGATAGGCGATGGACCATGATTTGTCCCTTGAATCAGCGAACACATTCCTTTTACTTCAGAAGAGTATTCCATAAGAGCCTCCTTTTGGTTGGTTTAATGCGAGCAAGATAAGAGATATCTAAAAAAGGGACAAGGGGAAATGGGGTGGTAGAGTACAAAAATAACTCAAGTAGTGCCAGGTACTGCTCTTATGTTGTGTGGACAAACATTCTCATATATGCTTTACTGGAAGAACAAACTGGAAGAATTACTCACAAACTACCATAGAGAGTTACAACATGAAATACTACGTTTCTATCAGCACTTTCCTTAGCTTTGCTCTTATAATTACTGCGTCCACCGTATTAGCTGGTCAGGGACCTGAGACAATTGATATGAAAGCAACCTACAAGGTGGAAGGAAAAAAGAATGCAGTAATCTTTGCTCACCATGCTCACCAGGAAATACTGGAGTGTACCAAATGTCATAAGTCCTCAGAAGGCGGAGGCCCCCTTGTTGTTGAAATCGTTAAGCTGACCTCAATCAAGAATGATTTTCATAAAAAACTCTGCTGGCCATGTCACGTGGAGATGAAGGTGCCAAAAGGTAAATCCTGTAAAACCTGTCATCCTAAATAGGAACTACTCACAGGGCACCGGATTTTTCGCGATCAAACTGGATTGCGTATGATAAATATGCAATCCAGTCGGTCTGTAACAATATCGGCACTGTTCATCACCGGAGTTGGAAATCCACTGAATCCGCTGCTGCTTTAGCCTCATAGTAGTACCGATTCAAATCAAGTAGTCCTGCCTGACCGGTTGATCCTTGTAGAATCGTTCCTGAAACCAGTCGTAATGTTCCCAGAGCTGCTTATTGGCTCTGTTGATACCATATTTAGCAAAGCGTTTCGATGTTTCCTCATCGCTAAGCTTACTCAGATTTGTCAACAAATCAAAAAAATCCGGTAATTCATCCTGATGAATATCTATGAAGTAATTAGGGTAGGAACCATAAAATCCCACAAGAAAATCTGCATTATCTTTTGAAGGATCAAGAGCCCCTTTTTCATCAAACATAAACTGTACATTATCGTGCCAGCGATTGATGACCATTGAGACTACAGCATCAGTGCCATCATTTTTGCGAATACGGATTAGACGACG
>DQVD01000303.1 GCA_015661935.1 Desulfocapsa sulfexigens
GTCTCTCCATCAGGATCAGGTAGAAACAGGCGGAGGTTTGCGGGCATACCGGCATGGGTGTTAGTAAGAGTTTCAGTTGGGCTTGTATCACTCGGCTCGATGAATTGCCCAGCTTTATTCTCAAGAGTTGCCATGTCAAGTCCTGCCCTTTTGGCAAATCCATACTCCACGTAGCCAATACTTCCCCATGAATGTTTGATTTTTGTTGCAACGCCGCCGTTGCCACTGCCAAACATGGCATTCCCCGGAAAATCCAGTTCTTTTCCGGTGCCGGGTCCTTCATCACGCCAAGCCTTACTGATTGTGCTTAGATGATTGGTAAATGCCCAGGTTGTACCGGAAGAATCACTTCGTACAACGGTTACGATACTGAGACTCGGCAGTTTGAGATCCGGGTTTTCCTTTTTGATACGCGGATCATCCCAGAACCTGATTTTTCCTAGGAAAATATCGATATAGAGGTCGCGGCTTAAGCGGAGTTTTCCGTCTATGTCTGGAATGTTGTAAGCAAGAACAATGGAACCGGCGGTTGCAGGAATAAGTTGTACACCTTTTGCCACTTTTGCCATCTGTTCATCTTTCATTGCGGAATCGGAAGCGCCAAAATCCACAGCTTCTGACATAAATAGTTTGGTTCCTGTGCCGCTGCCCACAGCATCATAAGTGATAACAACATCTTTGTGAGTTTTCTGGTATTCTTCTATCCATTTCTTATACAATGGTGCTGGAAATGTAGCGCCTGCACCATGCAGGTATATTACTTTAGCATCCGTTGCAGATTGTTTTTCATCATCCTCATCCTGACCACAGCCGCATAAAAGGCCGCCAGTAAGTAGTGCAATTACAGAGAGGATGAAAATACGTTTCATAATCATAGGGTTCCCCTTTAGTGGCAACAATTAACTGAATTGGCCGCTGAGATAATCTCTTGTCAGCTGTTCCTGTGGATTATCAAAGAGTGTGCCGGTATCACCCATTTCAACAAGGTATCCTGTACGGCCGCCTTTGGAGATATCAACTGAGAAAAATGCAGTTTTATCGGCAACTCGTTGTGCCTGCTGCATGTTGTGAGTTACAATCACAACCGTATATTCTGACTTTAGCCCAATCATCAATTCCTCAACCTGCCTTGTGGCAATGGGATCAAGAGCAGAACAAGGCTCATCCATAAGCAGTACCGGAGGTTTAGTGGCAATGGCTCGTGCAATACAAAGCCGTTGCTGTTGACCACCAGACAGAGACATTCCGTTGTTTTTCAGTTTATCTTTTACTTCTTTCCAGAGTGCTGCTCCTCTAAGAGCTTCTTCAACCCGTGCATCATAATCGCCGTTATAGCGGTTCAGACGCAGGCCAAAGGCGACATTTTCATAGATGGACATGGAAAAGGGGTTGGGTTGTTGAAAGACCATGCCGATATGACGGCGTACAGACACAGCATCGACTTTTTTACCGTACAGATCCTGTCCTTCAAAATGAATATGTCCTTCAAAATGAAAAATACGAACCAGATCATTCATACGATTGATACTTTTCAAAACCGTACTTTTGCCGCATCCTGATGGCCCGATAAAACCTGTAATCTGATTTTTATAAATGGGAACATCACTGTCGCGAACGGCGAGAAAATCACCGTAAAAAATTTTATTAATATTACAATCTATAACCACATCATCTGATGTAGTTGCTGCTTGTACAGAAGTCATGAGACTCTCCTAATCAATTTAAGTTATTTCTTTTTCTGAAAAAGCATTCGACTGGTAATATTAATGATAAATACTATCACCACCAGTACCAGAGATGCAGCCCAGGCAAGTTCTATCTGATTGTCAAAAGGCATGCCTGAGAAGTTATAAATAAGTACTGCAAGGGAAGCTGTGGGTTCCATGATATCTCCTGCGCCACCCTGGAACATCCAGTAATCACTAAAAAGTGCAGTGAATAAGAGAGGTGCCGTTTCACCAGATGCGCGAGCTACCGCAAGCATTACCCCGGTGATCATACCGGGCATGGCAACAGGCAGCATAACCTTCCACATAACTTGAGTCTTGGTGCAACCAATACCAACTGCAGCTTCTCTCATAATGGAGGGCACCATTTTTATTGATTCTTCAGCAGTCAGCATGACTGTTGGAATCATAAGAAGGGATAGAGCGATACCACCGGCAATGGCTGAATAAGTACCTGTTACCATGACGACAGCGGTATAGGCTAAAACACCTGCCAGGATGGATGGAATTCCGGTCATTGTTTTGGCACAGAATCTGGCAATATCAGCAATTTTACTGTTCTCGCCAAATTCAGCGAGAAAGATTGCTGCCAGGGTGCCAAATGGTACGGCAATGAGGGATGCAATACCAACCATGACAAGGGTACCGAGGATGGCATTTCCGAATCCGCCGCCGGTATCAAAGGCAGTGGGAGGCAGTGCATAGAACAATTCAAAAGAAAGTCGCTTGCCGCCACGCAGAATCAGCATATACAACACTGAAAACAGAGGGATACAGGCAAGGATTGCACAGAAAATGGTGATTGCGCTCAGGGCAAAACTCTTCAGAGCCCTTGCTTCAGTAAGGTTTCTGTCAAAACTGGGAGTCTGGCTCATTTTTTGCCTCCTGATCGTTCACTGTAGCTGATAATCATTTCCCCTATTACATTGACAGCAAGTGTGATGAGAAGCAGGACAACCGCAGCGAACATAAGCACCTGCGTTTCATAATCACTGGCTTCTGGAAAGTTGAGAGCAAGCAGTGCTGCTAAGGTATCAGCCGGGGAAAAGAGCGACAGGCTCAGCTGATTGGAATTACCAACCAGCATGGCAAGTGCCATGGTTTCACCAAGTGCCCGACCAAAGCCAAGAACCAGACCGCCAAAAATTCCTCTTGATGCGGTTGGCAGCAAAACTTTTAAAATTGCTTCCCAGCGGGTTGTGCCCATGCCGTAGGCTGCTTCTTTAATCTTGCCGGGAATAGAACTTAGAGCGTCTTGAGAAATTGCTGCAACGGTGGGCAAAATCATGATAGACAACACGATGGCGGCAGGAAACATACCTGGGCCGCTTAAACTGGTACTGAAAAAAGGCACCCAGCCAAGTGTTGCATGCAACCAGTTAGCAAAGGGACGGATCAGCGGAATAAGAACAAAAATTCCCCAGAGTCCGTAGACAACGCTTGGGATTGCTGCCAATAGTTCAATAATGGATTTGAAAACGATCTGTACTTTGTGGGGCAGGAAATCCTGGGTCAGGAATACGGCAATGGTAACTCCGAAAAATCCACCCAAAAAAAGTGCAAGAAGCGAACTGTACAGTGTTCCCCAGATCTGAGGCAGAATGCCGAACTCGTTCTGGTTTGGGTTCCAGGTGGTGCCTGTGAGGAAGCCAAAGCCTATGTCTTTCATGGCAGGTAGTGCCGTACCGCCAATTTTCCATATAATAAATATAATCAGCAGCAGAGTCAGCCAGGCGAATCCGGCGGTAAGTGTCCGAAAAAGACGATCCAGAAGAATGTCTCTCGGCGTCGGTGGCACAGCAATGGAGCCATTGTGACCTGACGGCTGATTTGATAGTGATGAAGCCATTTTATTTGTTACTCCATGTTGGATATAAAGCAGTTAGAACCACGGGTGTTTTGAACTGGTGAGCACCCGTGGTTTTTTTACCCGGTGATAGAATTACTGGATATTTTGTGCTGCTTTTTTAACAAC
>DQVD01000307.1 GCA_015661935.1 Desulfocapsa sulfexigens
CTGCGGCTTCTTAAAATATTGTTTGACATCTGCAGTTCCCATTTGGCATGAGCTCTTGCACCGAGCATCATGAAATGGTTTAAATCCTTAAAAAAACTCATCAACATACCTCTTTTAATTATTTGTGTATTTTGTAACTATTCAGCGAGTGCAACCAATTGCCCTTAACTCTGAGCTATAACTGTTTAGCAGTGCTTCAAATTCATTCATTTTGCACTCCGAAGCATACCAGTGCTGTTCGAGGAGGCCAAAATGGACGTAGTTGGAGTGCTGCTGAAGTTACTGTATTTTTTATATTACGCCAGTCATTCAATACTGAGCCGGGACGCTAACTGGGTATGGCCATATCTCTTTTGAATTGAGCATTTTCAATCCTCTCCTGCTGCATACGTTTCTTTTTATAGGCATCTTTCAGCTTTTCCAGCAGGGGGGCAAGCTCTATGGGTTTCATCAGGTAGTCGAAAGCACCCAGTTTCATACCGTCAATTCCCGATTCGACCGAGGCATGCCCCGTTAGCATCACCACTTCAATCAACGGCTTCCTGCGTTTGATTTCCCGAAGGACCTCAACCCCATCCATACCGGGCATTTTCACATCAAGGAGCACCACATCAAAATCACCCTTTGCGATCATTTCCAGTGCCTGTTCCCCGTTTGCAGCCCCCTCGCATTGAAGATCTCTTTTTTTCAGACGTTTAATTGTCAGCTCCCGGAACTCATCCTCATCATCAACGATCAAAATATTAAAAAGTGTCATGTTTCCCCCTAGGTACTATTTTAGTTTTGCAGCCCGAAAACGTATTTCCTGACCTGTTCTCACATCTTTTGCAATTTTGAGGCCAAAAATCCTTATCCTTCCAAATGGGAATATTTTTTCTGTGTTTACATATTGTTACCTGTCTGTAGGGTGGCGGCAGGGAATTGCTGAATGGGAAAGAAAACTGTTTTCCTGGTGTAAAATACGTGACAGGTAGAAGTTAGAATTTTCATATCCGCTTTCTGTACACTGGCCGGCGCATGTGTAAAAAATGTGACAGGGTTTAGCTGTCCGGTGTAGGAAATGTGTTTTTTTTTGATCAGCCGTGAAATTGCGATGCCACTTTTTTCAAACCCGCCGGAGAACCGGCCACGATGACCAATCCCCGATGTCCAGTCGGACGTACCCGTGAGAGTTGAGTATCCGGTTGTTTCGCTTAGGAACGGGGATGGAATAACTTCCCCAATTTAGGTGCTCGGATTGAGCCAATATGGCCTGAAGCCGGGGTGTGCAGCGAAGTAAATGGTCTTGGGGTGCATAAATGGGGGAGTTATTTCGTTCTCGTTCCTTAACTGTCACTGTCAGCTCCATCAGGGTTCACGGAGCAATAAATCAGGATTCCGGGCACTGCCTGAAAAGAGTCAGGTCAAGACCATACTTATTCACTTTGTCATAAAGACTTTTCCGTGAAATTCCAAGTTCTTCGTATGATATGGTTATCTGGCCCCGGTTTTTTTTCAACACCTCCCGGATGTATTTTTTTTCCATCCCGGCAAGAAAGTCCTTTAACACCATTTTTTCATTGATCCCACGCAGATGCATCTTTTCACATTGCTGTGACAGTTCATCCATGCCGGGCTGTTCACCGAAAATGCATATCCTGCGCACGTGGTTCTTCAACTCTCTCACATTCCCGGGCCATTCTTTTTTCTGAAAAGCCAAGAGCGTTTTGTGGTCAAACAAATCTACATTAAGCTGCCTTTCATGACAGTACTCCTGATGAAAGCATCTAACTAACAGGGGAATATCAGTTTTTCGTTCCTGGAGGGACGGGATATTCACCGGCAGAACATTCAGGCGATAATAGAGATCTTCACGAAATCTCCCTCCTGCAATCTCACCCACGAGATTTTTATTTGTTGCCGCAATGATTCTGGCCTGTATGGGAATGGGGACATTACTTCCAAGAGGTGTGATGGCATTTTCTTCAAGCACTCTCAGAAGTTTCCCCTGTAGCTCAATGGGAAGACTGTTTATTTCATCGAGGAGAATTGTACCCTGCCCGGCATGGATGAACTTTCCAGTTTTATTCCGGACAGCTCCGGTGAAAGTACCTTTAACATGACCAAACAGTTCTGATTCCAGCATTTCAGCAGGAATAGCCCCCATATTGACAGCCACAAAGGGTTTTTCAGATCGGCTGGCAATCTCGTGGATGGCCAGTGCTGCCAGCTCCTTTCCGGTACCTGTTTCACCATACAGCATGATCGGATCATTTTCCGCAGCAACTTTTTCCAGTGTGTCATAGAGTTGCTGCATGACGGGATGACTTCCAACTATTCCATGAAAACGTGTCCTTTTTTTCCGCTGTTCCTGCAAATTCCTGCTGAGCCTCTTGTTCTCCAGCACAAGCTGTCTCTTTTCCACGGCTCTTTTAAGTGAGGCTGTCATGATATCTTCATCAACCGGCTTCTGCAGGAAATCATAGGCTCCTTTCTGCATGGCGGTCACTGCCATGGCCACGTCTCCGTGGCCGGTAATCACGATAACAGGCAACTCGGGATCAATGTCTTTTATTTTTTCAAGAAGCTCGATTCCATTCATACCAGCCATTTTTATTTCGGTGAAAACTGCTGAATAATCCACGTCTTTCACAGCAGACAGACATTTTGAGGGTATGTTGAAAGTGTCAACACTATAGTTGTGAAGGGTCAGGGTCTGTTCAATGGCTGCAAGCAGGAAAAGATCATCGTCAACCACCAGAATGCGATCCTTTTGGGGTATACTATCCCTTTGTTTCATGTTTTCACCTCTGTTCTCTCTTCATCTGTGACAGGCGGGAGCAGTACAGAAAAACAGGCTCCAGCCCCAGGTGAGCTTTTAACTTTGATTATTCCTGAAAATTCGCGAATTATCTGATCAACAATGGAAAGTGCGTTGAACTCCCCCTTGTCAAGAGCATTCCTGATTAGCCTGCAATTCTCTTGTCCGCTGATCTGTTCAAGGCTAATGCTTTTTTCAGCATCTTCGGAATAGCCAAGTGATCGATAGAATTCCTGATTTGCCTGCACGACAACAAAATCATCGTCCAGCAGGAAAAACAGGCAGAAGATGGAGGCAAGGAGTTTGTTCGTAAAATTTTTCCCGTCCTCAAGCTCCTCATGTTTTTTGAGATACCGAACAACAAGATCCTTTTTTTGTCTTTCCAGGATCGATATTAACCGGTTCTCTGCCTTTCTGTCGCTTTCAGTATGGTCTTCCATATCTTGCAGCCTCTTCTGCGCCCTCATTGGGCAGAGCCGATGAAGAGTTCTCAAAATCTGCTCCTGTCTACAGTTCCATCAACTATTGCCATGATGAAAAAGGGAGCAGCACCTCATTAACCTCGTAATCAATCCGGGAAGCATCCCAGTTCAGCAACCCGCCCATATGCACAGCAATCTCAGCAGGTGCCTTGACTGGAAGTGACTCGGCAGTGGAATTAGAAAAATGTCAAAACCACAGAACTTACCGAAAATATCCTTGTACAATCAACATGTTGGGCGATGTGAAAGTTATATGACGATTAGAAGGCCAACAAAATGGTGTGCAGGTAAATACCTGGCAGACATCTCTTTTTTCTCTTCATCCCAGTAGAACTTAATCTTCAAGCCTTGATCGTTGTCGCTCCCGCAAAAAAAACAATTATTGTCAGGATAGGGAGTTCCTACTTGTTTCTTCACTTGTAATTACCTTTGAACGTCTTCCACCAACAGTGACTGTAGCTGGAATCGTAAAAACTTTTCATCTGGAGCCTCGCAAGCTCGTTTACCTGCTTCATTGCTGGTGAACACTTACATTTATTCAGCCGTCTGGTCATAAGCCTGCAGATATATCCGGGTAAGTTCACCTATTAAAGGCATACGCGGATTAGCAGTTGTGCACTGATCCTCATAAGCCCTTTCCGCCAACTTATCCACGACCGCTTTAAACTCATCTGCATCCACACCGCACTGGGAAATTGTTTGCGGCATGTTCAGCTTTTTCATTAAATCATAAATGGCAGCAATCAGACTGCGTACTCCCTGCTCCGGGGTCTTTGCCGGCAGCCCAAGGTAGCTGGAGATTTTCTGATATTTACTATCAGCCACATAGTGTTCATAGTTGGGAAAAGCCGCAAATTTGGTCGGCACTGACGCATTATAAGCAATTACATGGGGCAGCAGGACAGCATTAGCCCGTCCGTGGGGAATATGAAACTGACCGCCAAGTTTATGGGCCAGACTGTGATTGATCCCAAGAAAAGCGTTGGTAAATGCCATACCTGCTATGGTTGAGGCATTGTGCATACGCCTGCGGGCCTCTTTGTCACCGCCGTCATAAGATCTAGGCAGGTTTTCAAAAACCAGCTCTATGGCTTTTATTGCCAGTGCATCCGTATAATCAGATGCCATGACCGATGTGTATGCCTCAATGGCATGAGTGAGGACATCCACGCCACTGTCTGCAATTACTTCGCGGGGGATGGACTGAACAAAATCAGAGTCTATGATCGCCACATCCGGTGTGAGTTCATAGTCCGCCAGTGGATACTTCACATCATTACCCTGGTCGGTGATGATGGCGAAAGCAGAAACTTCCGACCCCGTGCCGCTGGTTGTCGGAATTGCTACCATCTTGATTTTTCGCCCCAATTTAGGATACTTATAGGTGCGCTTTCGGATATCCATGAATTTTAATTTAAGAAAGTCAAATTCCACATCCGGGTGTTCATAAAACAGCCACATCGCCTTGGCCGCATCAATGGGTGAACCTCCGCCAAGTGCAACAATGGTGTCCGGCCGAAACTGCCGCATAACAGTAACACCAGCCGTTACAATATCTGTTGAAGGATCAGGAGTTACCTGATCAAACACCTCAATGGCAACCGGGTTTCGTCTTTTAAGCAGATGATAGATCACCTTTTCAACATAGCCCAGATCCACCATCACTGTATCGGTTACAATCAATACCCTTTCCACAAGTGGCATTTTTGTAAGATACTGCACTGCTCCAGGCATAAAATAGATCCTGGGAGGTATCTTGAACCACTGTAACTTTTCTTTACGTCCTGCTACCCGCTTGATGTTGATCAAACTGTCCACGCTCACATTGGAAGTTGTGGAATTCCGGCCATAGGAACCGCATCCCAGAGTTAATGAGGCCACGTTGGCATTATAGATATCTCCAATAGCTCCCTGGGTGCAGGGAGAATTCACAATGATCCGACCAACACGAACAGCAGATGAAAACTCCCTGATGATTTGTTGGTCTTCGGAATGAATTGCGGCAGAATGTCCTCGGCCGCCGAACTCTACCATTTGTTCACAGCGTTCAATCCCCTGCCGGTGGTTATCAACTATGTAAAAGGCGAGGACAGGTGAGAGTTTTTCCCGGGAGAGCGGGTAGTCTGAGCCCACTCCGTCCAAAGGAACTATTAGTATTTTAGTATCTTTCGGAACAGTAATATCTGCCATTTCAGCAATCTTCCATGCGGGCTGCCCGACAATCTCTGATTTGATATAACCGGAATCTTTTTCTGTTATGGCGGTGGTTAACTCTTCTGTTTCAGTTTGGTTTAAAAAATAACAGTTGTTCTCCTGAAATAAATTTTGAATCTGAGTTGCGACGTTCCGTTCCACGATAACAGCCTGTTCCGAAGCGCATATCATCCCGTTATCGTAGGTTTTGCTCAATATTATATCATTAACAGCCCTTTTACATTTAGCTGTTTTTTCAATATAAACAGGGACATTACCGGGGCCAACCCCAAGGGCAGGTTTTCCGGCACTATAGGCAGCGTTAACCATTTTATGTCCGCCAGTGGCCAGTATCAAAGCTATGCCGCTATGATTCATCAGCGCATGCGTTGCTTCAAGGGTCGGCTTTTTAATCCAGGTAATAAAGTTTTCCGGAGCACCGGCTTTGATACCTGCCCGATACAGGATCTCCGCTGCCATGGCACTGCATTGCTGTGAACCCGGATGAAAACTGAAAACAACGGGATTCCTGGTTTTGGCACAAATAAGAGCCTTGAACATGGTGGTTGCAGTGGGGTTAGTGACAGGGATAACTGCCGCCACCACTCCCAGTGGCTCAGCCACTTCATAAATATCTTCTTCTTCATTTACGTTTATAATTCCCACAGTTTTTTTATATTTTATACTGTGATAAATAAATTCAGTCGCAAAGATATTTTTAGTTATTTTATCTTCATACACTCCTCTTTTCGTTTCCTCTATTGCAGCCCTGGCAAGCGTCATGTGGGCATCAAGCCCTGCCAGAGCCATTGCCTTTGTGATTGTATCCACTTGATCCTGGTCCATTGCCAGGAATTTCCTGCCTGCCGCAAGCGCTTGCTGTACCAGATTGTTAATGTCTTTTCTTACAGTTTCCTGCGGTACCTGTGATTCGGACTTGATTCCGGGATCAGAGTCTGTAACTTTCCTATTAACTAATTGTTTTTTCATTGCTTAGTCCACTTTAACGTGTTATAATTAAATTTTCGTATGCGCTGGCCAAAGGGCTACAAATGTCTTGAGTGCAGTTATCTTGGCTATTGTTTCATTCGTAGCCGTAAGGTTTACCAGGAATGATTCATCACAGAAACTTTGTTTTTCCGATACATCAAGAATAGCATTATCATCAGAAATCAGTTGGTAATCGGATTGCTCAACGGTAAGAAGCAGCTTACGAACGTGTTTGC
>DQVD01000039.1 GCA_015661935.1 Desulfocapsa sulfexigens
ATCCGAAACCTGCAGAAGAGATACGGTGAAACAGTGGCTCTTAAAGGAATCGACCTTGAGGTCAGCAAAGGGGAAATCTTTGCCTATCTGGGACCCAACGGAGAACCTGATGCAGGAGGTCGGAATCTGGGCCATTTATCAGCTTTCAGGTAGTGAAATGACCACAACCTATTTTAAAAATCGACAGGAGGCGGACAGGTTTCAAGCAACAGAAGGTTTTACCCTGCGCCGGGTGAATCTTGAGGACGCCTCCATGTTTATCGTGGCTTTTTATTCTGTTAACAAGGAAAAGGATTGAAAAATGCATATTACCACCTGTTATAACGGGGTTGAAATTCACCGTGCAGACAAAATTATCTATGGAAAATTCCTTGAGCCTCACCTGGTATTATCCACCTGCCGGGTTGCAGGCGGAATAAGGCAAGATCTGGAGTATGTTCTCAATCATCAGAGTTGTGAACCCTGCAATCATAGCCGGAACCATAAAACCGCAGTCCTTGATCCTCAAAAATACCGGAAACAAATTTGCTCTCCCCATGGTTTGGAACCGCAAAAATGTGCAACTATGGGAACTGCGGCCAATATGCATCATGCCGCATTCATCCAAAAAACATTTCGTAATCTTGATGTATGGGCCGTGGTCACCGGCGGAGTGGAAACCAATGCGGGCAGGATCGGTGATCCGGCCTCTGTCTTTGAGACCGAACAGGGGTTTGAGCGACTCGACCAGCCCGGGCCGGCCGAAGAACCCAAACCAGGTACCATTAACATCATGCTCTTAATTGGTCACCCCCTGACCGAAGCAGCCCTGACCAGAAGCATCATGACCGCCACCGAGGCCAAAACAGCTGCCCTGCATGAACTTTCGGTCAACTCCCGTTATTCAAGCGGTCTGGCAACCGGTACAGGTACTGACCAGATTATTGTAGCGGCCCCTGACCGGGATGGATTCAGGCTTGGATGGGCAGGCAAACACGGCAAACTGGGAGAACTTATCGGGCTTGCGGTTATAGATGGAGTAAAAGAGACCCTGGCCAGACAGAACAGCCTTACCCCGCGCGGTCAGTGTTGCGTCAAAATTCACCTTGAGCGGTTCGGCTGCAATACGAACCGCCTGGTGGCCGGTGTATCAGAATTTCTCACGCCGCATCAGGCAGAAATATTTCAGAATAACAGTAATGGCATTTTTAGAGATCCGGTTACCGTTGCAGCAGTGGCTGGTCTTGTCCATCTACGCGATAAATTTACCTGGCAGATTCTCCCTGCATCATGCTGGAAGGAGGTCATGAGCAACGCTGCGGCCCAGGTGGCCTGTACGATCAGTCTACGGTATGACAAGTTTGACTGGTATCGCCAGTCGCTTGGCCAACGGGCCGACAAACGTGACGATCATGGTTTTTTGAGGCTCAGTTATGCGGCTCTGGCCCTTGGTTTTTCCGATAAATGGCCGGAGGGGGCTTGAGTTTTGCAAATCCGAAAACTGCTCAATTTTTCAACCCACCCCAACGAACTGGAGTTATTCAATGATGACTGGCAGAAAATCATGGATTTTGTCCATCATAACGGTTTTGACGGCCTGGAGTTGCTCCCTGTGGGCAACTATCCTTTCTCACGCATTCCCCCGCAGATCGCCTGCGGTCTCCACCTGCGTTTCTTTGTCTTTCTCCGTGCTTTCATGCAGGGTAGACAAGAAGAACTGGAAACATTGTTCGGTAATATGGAAAATGTGAACCGATTCTACGGCGGCAGCAATCCGGAATGCATTGTTAAGACCTATGCTGCCCAGCTTTCCCTGGCAAGCGACCTGGGCTGTGACTATGTGGTCTATCATCCGGTACAATGTGATCTGGCCCACATCTATAACTGGAATTTCCCCTGGCACTGGCGGGAAACTCTGGAGATATGCAGTGAAATACTGAACGCTGCCCTGATAGAAAGCGGATATCAGGGCTGGCTGCTCTTTGAAAATCTCTGGTGGCCGGGCAGCTTCCGACTGGAAGACACTGACGAGTATGAATATCTGCGGAAACAGGTTCACCATGAACGATGCGGGATTGCGCTGGACACGGCTCATATGCTGCACAGTATGCATGGGTTCAGCCAGGAAAAACAGGCCATTGCCAAGCTGTTGAAAAAAGTGGAGAGCCTGGGAAGCCTGCGGCAGGAAATCAGAACCGTTCATCTCTGTTCGGCCTTGAGCGGCGATTATATCAAAAAAAGCCGCGAATCAGTCACCCCGCAACCGGATTTGGATTTCTGGCAGCAACTTAAGCTGGCCAGAAAACACGTAAGCAACATAGATCCCCATGAGCCCTTTACTGATCCCGCCATTGGCGCCCTCTTTGACTTGGTAACACCGGATCAGGTGGTTTTTGAATTCACCTTTCCGGATACCTGTACATGGCAGCGGAAAATTACAACCCAGAAAAAAATACTGGAGAATATCCTGTGGTAAAATACAAAACACATTTTTTACTCTTTTCAGTTTGTCTACTGTTTATTCCCGTCTCTCTTTCGGCAGGTCAGAACATTCATGAACAGCTTACTGTCCGTTATGCAAAAGGATTTCAGGTGGAATACAGAGATGCAGTGACCTTGGTTACCGTGACCAACCCCTGGCCCGGGGCAAAGACCAGGTTTAGCTATCTGCTCAAGAAAAGAGGGACAGTAACACCGCCGGGGTATGATGACTACCAGGTTGTGGAGGTTCCGGTTAAACGACTGATATCGCTCTCCACAACCCACCTGGCTTTCCTGGATGAGTTGGGATTGGTTGACAGGCTGGTGGGCTTTTCCAGCCCTGACCGGGTGTATACCCCGTCTGTCCGCAAAGCGATTGCAGCCGGTAAGATTAAAAAAGTCGGCCTTGGTCCTAATCTGCAGATAGAAACTATTCTTGATTTACAGCCCGATCTGATCTTGACCTATGGCAGTGGAACCTTCCGTGATGCCCATCCAAAACTGCTGGAAGCCGGGCTGAAAGTTGCAATTAACGGCGAATATATGGAAAGCCACCCCCTGGGCAGGGCGGAATGGTTGAAATTCGTAGCCGTGTTCTTTGACAAGGGCAAGGAAGCCGAGCATATTTTTGCTGCCATGGAAGCCAGATATCTCAAACTTGCATCCTTGACAAAAGACATCAATTACCGTCCCCCGGCCTTAACCAATACTCCTTTTTCCGGGCGTTGGTATGTGGCCAGGGGAAAGAGCTTTGCCGCCCGCTTTCTTGCTGATGCAGGGGCTGATTATATCTGGAAAGATCTGCCCGGCACAGGCTCCATGCCCATGGACATCGAAATGGTCTATGAGCGGGGCGCGGAAGCGGATTTCTGGATCAATACCGGCATCTGGACGACTCTTGCCCAGGCTGTCCAATCTGCACCTCGCATGGCGACCTTCAAGGCCATCAGGGAGAAGCGACTGTATAACAGAAACAGGCGCGTAAATGATTCCGCGGCTAATGACTACTGGGAATCCGGCATGGTCCAGCCGGATGTTATCCTGGCCGATTTGATTCGCATCTTTCATCCGGAGCTGTTGCCGAATCATGAACTCTACTACTATCAGAGACTGCCATGAACAGACTGCCTTTTCTGCTGCTTATCCTGCTGGTCATCGCCGGAGCTGCCTTTGTCCTGGACCTGGGAACCGGTACGGTCTCCATTCCACCGGATCAGGTGCTTGCCATCCTCTCTGGCCATGGCTCTGAAAAACAAAGCTGGCAGACCATTATTATGGTATTCCGGCTGCCCAAGACCATCGCTGCGTGCACAGCCGGGGCGGCGCTGGCTCTTAGCGGACTGATGATGCAAACCCTGTTCCGTAACCCCCTGGCCGGACCATCGGTGCTGGGAATCAGTTCCGGAGCCAGCATGGGGGTGGCCCTGGTGGTTCTTGGCACAGCAATCAGCAGCCGTGGCAGCCGCCTGGTGGAAGGGCTGGGACTGGGGGGGAATATGATGCTGGTGGCGGCTTCGGCCTTTGGAGCTTTTCTTGTTTTACTGGCCATCCTCATTGCAGCCCGCTGGGTCAAAGATGTCATGACCCTGCTCATTATCGGTATCCTGGGAGGTTTTGCCTTAAGCAGCGTGGTCAGTGTACTTATTCATTTCAGCCGACCGGAAATGGTTCAGGCATATATGGCCTGGACTTTTGGCAGTTTTGCAAATATTACCTGGCAGGAGATGAAAATCTTCCTGCCGGTTCTGCTGGCCGGTATCTTTTCTTGTCTGCTGGTTGGCAAACTCTTGAACGGGCTCCTGCTTGGTGAGGATTATGCCCGTTCCATGGGGTTGAATTATCACTCCGTTCGTCTGGTAATAATCAGCCTGACCGCCTTGTTGGTGGGTTGTGTTACCGCCTACTGCGGCCCTGTCGGCTTTATCGGTATTGCCGTGCCCCACCTGGCCCGGGTGGTAGCAGGAACTTCCGATCATCGCTCTCTTCTTATTGTTACCGCCCTCCTTGGCAGTGTGGTGGCCATGGTCGCAGATATTATTTCCCAGCTCCCCGGCCATGCCAGTGTTCTCCCGTTAAATGCCGTTACCGCCATGATCGGCAGCCCGGTCATCATCTGGTTTATTATTAAACGTCAGCGTAAAATTTTTGTCTAAGCTGAATAATCCCATGACCTCTGATTATATAAACAATTCTCTTTATACCCTTCTTGCTTATGGG
>DQVD01000311.1 GCA_015661935.1 Desulfocapsa sulfexigens
AGAAGAAGCAGTCGAACATCTATCACACTTATATCTTCAGCCTTAATAACAAAATCGCCCTGATAAATTTTTTCTATCCTTGTGCTAAGAATTGGATCAGCAAGGATACACCCACCAGCTGGTGCAGGAAAATCGACGATACCGTATTCTTTAGCCAGTTTTATCTGCCGTGAACGACCTCGACCACTAAAATTAAGAAGCTTTTCCCGATCAATCCACCCTTCTGTTTCTGCTTTTGTAGGATCCATTAATTTAGCTGAAAGAGGGCGTAGCAAGAGTCCATCATTATCGGAATCACGTTCTATAACCCGTAAAGTATCACGTCGCTGAGACATGGGCCGTTGCCCGAGTACTTCACCGCTTATCAGAAAAGATGCTCCGTATTTCGCCATCATCTCTTTTGCACGACTGCACATAAGAATTTTACAGTCAATACAGGGATTAAAGTTTTTCCCAAATCCATGTGATGGGTTATGCAGCAAATCAAGATAGTTATGGCTAAGATCGTGGAGGATCACTTCAATTCCATATTTGGCCATGATTTCCTGCGTATATTTCTCAGGATCTTCAAGTAATTCATAGTCAAAAAACGGGGTTACAAATTTTACAGCGAGAACCCGTACGCCCTGAGATGCCACCAGCTTTACAGCAAGGATGGAATCCAGACCACCGGAAAAAAGAGCAAGTGCTGTAATTTGATTCATGCTGTTACCCTTCCTTTTTCCAAAAGTTCTTTCGCCCAGGCCCTTGTTTGATCAGACACTGACTCACCGGCAAGCATTCTACTTACTTCATCAACACGTTGATTGGGGGCCAGCAGATTTATCCCCGACTGAGTACGTCCGCCTTCAACACCTTTTTCCACAAGGAAATGTGTGTTTCCACGAGCTGCGATTTGCGGTAAATGGGTTATACAAAACACCTGATGGTGAGTAGAAAGTTCCTGAATTTTCCTGGCCACTGCCTCTGCAGCCTCGCCACCAATGCCTGCATCTACTTCATCAAAGATAACTGTTTCAACCATATCTTTCTTTGCAAGCAAACATTTAAATGCAAGCATCAGACGGGACAATTCGCCACCAGATGCCACTTTAACCAGGGGACGTGGCGGCTCACCCGGGTTTGCTGAGAAAAAGAATTCCACTTTATCCCATCCACCCGGCCTCAAAGCTGTCACATCCTGATCATGTTCCTGGAAATGAACTTCAAGACCTGACTGGCTAAATGCTAGAGATGAAAGCTCTTTTTCCATGGATTTTTCAAGATTTACAGCAGTCTTTTTTCTCTTTTTTGAGAGAGACGCAGCCTTAATACAGAGTTCTTTTTCAAGTGCCGCAACGTCTACCTCACATTCCTTCAATTCCTTATCCAGATTTTTTATTTGCTGCAGTTCAGCCTCAGCCTCCTCAGCGAAGCTGATTACAGCCTCAAGGCTATTTCCATATTTTCTTTTCAATCCCTGCAACTCATTTAAACGTTCATTTACAGCGTCCAGCCGATATGGATCATTATTTAAAGAGTCTCTATAGTCACGTAGTTTCACAACCAGATCTTCAGCCTGATAACTAAAACCTGCAAGTTCAGTGGCTAATTCCTTAGCATCAGAATCAAGTTCTGCCACCTGGCTCATATCCATGCGAATTTGAATCAAGCCGTCAAGTAGAGAATGTTCCATAAGTTTATGGGATTTTCCGCTAATCTTTATCAGTGTATCAGCACTTTTCAACCGTTTTTTTTCTTCGCTGAGTGCCTCATCTTCTCCTGGGACGGGTTGAATATCCAGAATTTCTTTTAACTGATACTTGATGAAATCTTTTCGCTGTTCCTTTTCCTGTTCCTGCTTTTGGAGCTGTTCCAGTTCTAAACGCTTATCCTGCCACTTTGTAAAAAGCTGATCAAATCCTTTTCTAAGCGCCCATGTTTCTCCCATGGTATCAAGAAAATCCAAATGAAACCAAGGCTGCAAGAGTTGTTGGTGATCATGCTGACTGGCAACATTGAGTAGATTAACCGCTAGCTCTGCAGCCATCTTTACTGTGGCAGGAGAGCCATTAATATACATCCGGCTTCTTCCCTTGTTGCTCACCACCCGCTTCACAACAAGGGTTTCTTCAGCATCTATGCCCTGTTTTTCAAACAAACGCTGCAGCAACTCGTTCCCTGGAGAAAGCTCGAAAAGTGCCTCAACTGTACAATTTTCCGCGCCATTGCGGATCCAATCCGCAGATGCCCTGCCTCCGGTTAGCAGATGAATTGCACGGAGCATGATTGATTTGCCGGCACCGGTCTCACCTGTCATGACAACAAGCCCGTTTCTACCACTTTCGCAGAGATCCAGATGAAGACTCTCAATCAAAGCAAGATTAGTAATTTTCAATTCACAAAGCATGGGTTAGTTCAGATCAAATGTATAGAGCAACTCTTCATTTTTCATCAAACTTGACGATGTCACAAAACAAGAGTATTTTAATTTTTCCAGTGTATCCACTTTTATCCTTTTTTATACAGGAATGATAAATTTATTATGCCCACTCAAACCGTTGTCCTCAGTGAAAGCCTGGAAGACTATATTGAGGCTATTTATCATATCATCACCAAAAAACAGGTAGCCCGCAGTAAAGACATTGCAACCCGTCTGAATATCAGCAGAGCATCTGTTACCGAGGCTCTCAGAACACTCTCCAAAAAAGGACTTATCAACTATGCCCCGTACGAACCAATCACCCTCACGTCCATTGGGAAAAGCACAGCAGAAGATGTCATTTTTCGTCACGATGCCTTAAAAGGTTTTTTTATCGAAGTGCTGGCCATCGATCCAAAAACTGCAGAAGAAGGCGCTTGCAGAGTAGAGCATGCGGCCCCGCCGGAAGTCATCGAACGGATGATATCTTTTATCGACTTCTTACGGGTCTGCCCAAGAGGTGGTGATGAGCTCCTCAAAGGTTTTGCCGATTATTGCAGACACGGCACAACCAGAAGCAATTGTGACGCATGTGTATCTACCTGTACTTTACAACCAAAAAAATAATTATTTGGTTTTCACTCTCCAATCAACCTAATATTAAAGCAACAATCTCTCCATCATCCGGGAAACGATTCAGTGCTTTCTTAGAAAAAATAGTCTTCCCATCAACCACAACCTCATAAACACCTCCAGCAGAAGCAATTAACTCCACATCTGCATCAAATTCTTTTTCCAATTCTTCTTCCAGCCTGGAAGCACGAGGTTTATAATTTCACCTGGTGCAATATTCGATTAAAATCTTCACAACTTACCCTCCTGATAATAATTTCTTTCTACATTTTGCATCAGATAACCTTTACAATTCTAACACACTCTTCATACGAAAAAAACCTTCTTTCATCGAATTAATGCGGCAAAACGTGCTTTTTGGGCTAAGTCTGGTATACTGCCTTCTCTTGCTTAAAATTGATACTAGTATCAATAGTTCTTTTTCTCATAACTATTTGAGACTATACGTTTTTATAATTACCCACCCAAACTTTTGCTCAATGCAACAATGTATGTATGCGTCCAGCGCTCACACAAGCCTTTTTCCTACTCTGGAGCAGTTAAACAGGGCAGAAGAAGGGAGGCTTTCCTATGCGGCCTCACGTTCAACGGACGCAGTACGCCGAAAAAGTGAAGATCGAAACGGGTATCGGCAAGCCTTCAGTCTTGATACTGATCGTATCATCCATTCTCATGCCTACACCCGCTATATTGACAAAACACAGGTTTTCTGCCTGGTATCCAATGACCATATCACCCACCGGGTTTTACATGTCCAGCTAGTCTCAAGAGTTGCCAGAACCATCGGCAGATTTTTAAGATTAAACGAAGATCTAATCGAAGCCATTGCCCTTGGTCATGATATTGGCCATGCACCTTTTGGGCATGATGGAGAGAGCTTTCTCGCAAAACTTTGCATCGAACATGGCCTGCCTCCTTTTCAACACAATATTCAATCAGTTCGTTTTCTTGATCACCTTGAACGAAAAGGACGTGGCTGGAACCTTAGCCTGCAAACACTTGATGGCATCCTTTGTCATGATGGAGAAATTCATGCCAACAGGATAGCCCCCGGCTCTGCAAAAGATTTTTCAGGCTTTGACGAGGAGCTTGATCGGAAAAAAAATAACCCCAAATATAAACTGGCTCCAATGACCCTTGAAGGCTGTGTCGTTCGCATGTCAGACACTGTGGCCTATATTGGACGAGACATTGAAGATGCCATCCTTCTGGGACTTATAAAACGTGAAGATATCCCCCCTACCTGCCAAGAACTGCTTGGCAGCACCAACGGTGAAATCGTATATACACTGGTCACCGATCTTATCAATAACAGCTTCATTCCAGAGACCCGCCATGACCCCGGGGGCCATATCGAATTTTCAAATAAAATTGCAAGCGAACTCCAGATACTTAAAGATTTC